>JAISBN010000013.1 GCA_031266175.1 Treponema sp.
TCTTGAAATTGGCCGCTCAAAGGGGTATCACAGGAGAAACCGCTTGAGCGGTTCGGCTGGATTTCTTAATTGTGGCGCACACTTTTTTCACTTAGATTTTATTTTGGCGCAATACGGGGATTCCCTAGGGGATCACAGACCAACACGGACTTCTGGTTCCAAATCCTTGCTTTTGTCCGTGTTTGTCCGTGAGGTCCGTGGTTAAAAATTCTTCCCCTACGGTATGATAATCGACGATACCGGGCCCCAGCTTCCCGTCCAGCCTTTCCGGTTCTCGTAGCGGGCGCAGAAGTACGCGGTCATGCCGGATTCGGCGGCGTCGAAGACGACCAGTTCCCTCGAACGGCAGGTAAAGATGTAATGCTTAAGACCCTCCCCGTCCAGGGGCGGAGCCTGGAGGTAGTGCTTTACCGAGGCCGCCTGTTCCAGCGTCGCGCCGCCCTGGGGCATGACGCCGACGTAGAGGGCGAAGCCGTAGTCGCTCCGGGGTCCGGGGCCCGGGTGCCGAGCAGGGCGCCCAGGGTGATCATGACCAGGTGGGGCCCGCCGGGGTAGGCGGGGGTGGTCATGGGCACGTCCGTGGGGGCCGGTATCGTCGTGGGGTTGTCGTCCCGTTCCCGGAAGCCCAGCTCCGCCCAGTCGATTTTGGTAAGCGGCGGGATCAGGTAATAGTGGTTCTTGAAGAACCGCATGACCCCCTTGAGGATGTCGAAGGCCTCGTTACAGGCCACCGTGTCCACATGGTTCCGCTCCGCGGTGTTCTCCACCTTCGTCAAGGCCGCCTGGGCCGTGCTGTAGGAGGTTCCGTACTCCAGGAACCACTCCGGGGGAATGCCCCAGGCGGTCCGCCGTTCCGTGGTGGTGTAGCTGATTTGCTCTTTGGCCATCGACAATACGACGCCGCGGCCTCCTGACAACCAATCTAAACCCATACTATACTCCTTTTGCCGCGCTGCGGCATGTGTTTAAACGCCCCTGCGGGACCTTCATAACCGGCAATCCGGCTTGAAATGCCGGCATTCTGACTTGAAATGCCGGCATTCTAACTTGCGTTGTCGGCATCCTGACCCGCGTTGTCGACATCCTGCCTTGCGTTGGCAAGCGCCTGACCCGCGGTGTCGACCGCCCGGCCCGCGTTGTCGACCGCCCGGCCCGCGTTGTCAAGCGCCCGGCTCGCGTTGTCAAGCGCCCGGCCCGCGTTGTCAATTCCGAATTCAAAAATAACCACGGACCGGCACGGACAAAAGCCGGGGATTTGGAACCAGAAGTCCGTGTTTGTCCGTGAGGTCTGTGGTTAATTTTCCGCGTGGTCCGCGGTTGAATTCCCCGGATTTGACAAGCCGGACAGGCCGCTGTATGCTGTTTTCCACAGGGGAGCGGTGGATGAAAATACCGGGAAACGGCGCCGCGGGGCCGGCGCTTTTGTTATGCCTTTGCGCGGCGGCGCTCTGGTCCTGTCAAAAAACGGCGCCCGCCCAGGCGGATCAGGGCCGGGGAATCATCCTCGGCTTTTCCCAGATCGGGGCGGAAAGCGCTTGGCGGACCTGTAACAGCCGCTCCGTCCAGGAGGCCGCCGCCGGGGCGGGGATACAGCTCCTCTTTTCCAACGCCGAGCAGAAACAGGAAAACCAGATCAGGGCCCTCCGTTCCTTTATCGCCTACCAGGTGGATGTCATAGCCTTTGTCCCCATCGTCGCCGACGGATGGGACAACGTGCTGCAGGAAGCGAAGGACGCAGGGATTCCGGTGCTGGTTACGGACCGCAAGATCAGCGTTAAGGACGAAAGCCTGTACGCCGGTTTTATCGGAACCGACAGCGTTGAGGAGGGCCGGAACGCGGGACGGTTTTTGCTTGAAAAATTCCGGGACCGCCTTGGCGGGGCGGAACCTGTCCGGATCGTGGAGATCAGCGGGACCGTGGGTTCCTCGCCGGAGGTGGGCCGGGCCCAGGGTTTCAGGGAGGTCCTGGCCCCCTACCCGCAGTTTCAAATCGTGTACAGCGAGTCCGGGGATTTCCTGCGTTCCAAGGGCTATGAACTGATGCGGGACATCCTTGATACCCGGACGGATATGGACGTTATCTTTTCCCATAACGACGGCATGGTCCTGGGTATCCTGGACGCCGTAAAGGAGCGGGGATTAAAGCCCGGTGTTGACGTCGTTATCGTCACCATCGACGCCGAGCAGGCGGCCATCGACGCCCTTATCCGGGGGGAGATCAACTGCGTGGTGGAGTGCAACCCCAACCAGGGGCCGGAAATCATGGAACTTGCCCTGGTCCTGGCCCGGGGGGAGAAGATAGAACGGCTTATCCATGTGGACGAGCGGGTGTTTTACGAAGAGGAGGACCTCTCGGCGCTGGGACCCCGGGGGTACTAAAGTGGCGTGGAAGGGTAGATTGTTTGACGGGATACGGTCCTTTTCCCCCGGTTCCAGCATCAAGGGAACCATCAAGGCGTCGCACATCGTTATTATCGGCCTTATGCTGATCCCGCTTTTTGTAAGCCTGGTTATTTCCCTGTTTAACACCGTCAGCTACGACCGGCTGATAAGCAATGTCAGCAAAACCAACCGCCTGAACCAGATTGTAAAAACCGGCATCACCAATGAACTGTGGGACGTGGTGGCGGGGAACAAGTCCTTCGGTGAAGGAAAACAATACGAAATAATCAGCTCCGCCAACGCCAGGATAAACGACATCATGTCCACCGCGGCGGCGGAAAACCGGCAGCTCCTGGAAGTGGCCGGCCGGGCCATGGATACCCTGACCCGTTATGTGGACCGCCTGGGCAGCCAAATGGACGCCTCCTTCCCGGTGGTGGAAAACGAGCGTATTCTGGACGAGATCCGGGGGGTGTCCCTGCTGGTATCGGAGATACTGCAGGACTTTATCGTCCTGGAAATTGAATCCGCCGCCGAGGCCAACGAGGAGATAAAGCGGCGGACCCTTATCATCGGCGGTATCGAACTGGGGATCATGGTCTTTGTTACGATCTTTTCAGTGCTGGTACAGCTGTCGGTGGCCTCCACTGTGGACAGATCCGTCGGGGCCCTGGTGTCCCTCTCGAGCCATATCGCCGAGGGGAATCTCAGCGCCCGGGCCAGGGCTCCCCAGGCCGCCGAATTCCACACCCTTACCGAAAACCTCAACGCCATGGCGGGAAAGATCAAGGCCCTGCTGGAAGACAATATCCGGGAACAGCAGAACCTGCAGAAATCCGAGATGAAGGCCCTCCAGGCCCAGATAAGTCCCCACTTTCTGTACAACACCCTGGATTCCATCATCTGGCTTGCCGAGGGAAACCAGTACGAAGAGGTCGTTTCCATCACCCGGGCCCTGTCGAACTTCTTCCGGATCTCCCTTAACCGGGGAAGCGAATGGGTGAATGTCCATGACGAATTTAAGCATGTCGAAAGCTATCTGACCATCCAGAAGATCCGTTACCGGGACATCCTGGATTATTCCATCGAGTACGAGCAGGATATGGGGAACAGCGCCATCCTTAAACTTCTGCTCCAGCCCCTGGTGGAAAACGCCCTCTACCACGGCATCAAAAACAAACGGGGCCGGGGAACCATCAAGGTCCGGGGCTGGCGGGAGGCCTCCTGCCTCCGGTTCAGCATTGAGGATAACGGCATCGGCATGACCGAAGATCAGCTGGGGGACATTAAAAAAAAGCTCCGGGCCCCCGCTCCGGACGCGGTAAACGCCATCTACGGCCTTTACAACGTCAACAAGCGGCTCGAGCTGTACTATAACCTGACGGAGCTCCTGGAAATAAAAAGCGTTTATAAAGAAGGGACTACGGCGATCCTGAAAGTCCCGGAGGCGTACCGGGGTGTATAAAGTCTTTCTGGTGGAAGATGAAATCGTTGTCCGGGAGGGGATACGGAACAATATCCCCTGGGATAAAACCGCCTATACCCTGGCGGGGGAGGCTCCGGACGGGGAAATGGCCCTTTCCATTATCAGGGATATTCGGCCGGATATCCTGATTACGGATATAAAAATGCCCTTCATGGACGGCCTTGCCCTTTCGAGGATCGTCAAAAAGACCCTGCCCTGGATAAAGATCCTTATCCTCTCCGGCCACGACGAATTTGAATACGCCCGCAAGGCCATCTCCATCGGTATTGAGGAGTACCTGCTCAAGCCCGTGTCCTCCCGGGATATGATCGCCGCCCTGGACAAAATCGCCGCCCGGATCGAAGAGGAACGGGAAAAACTCCTGGGCATTGAAAACCTTAAAAAACAGGTCCGGTCCCACGCGGATATTCTGCGGGAACGGTGGCTCCTGGATTTTGTCCACGGCAGAATCCCCGCGGGAGAAACCGTCGAAAACGCCCGGGATCTGGGGCTTGACCTGATAGCCCGTTCCTATATCGCGGCGGTTATCGCGGTCCTGCCCCCCTCGTTCCCGGAAAAACCGGCGGAGGATCATACCCGGTTTCTTTCGGTCAAGGCGATCATCAAATCGATGACGGAAAAATATCCGAACGTGATACTGTTTCCGGGGGATGAAAAAAAGTACGTCCTGGTGATCAAGGAAAACCTTCCCGCCGCGGATGCCCCGGATGCCTTGGATGCATCAGCATCCGAAGCATCCGAAGCATCCGCTGCATCCGGGGATATAAAAAAAGCCGAGGAGTCGGTGGAAGAATTGGCCTACGCCGTTGCCGAGGGGATCAAATACGGGGTGGAAAGCAATACGGAATGTAAGGTTGCCATCGGCATCGGGCCGGTGGTGGAGCGGCTGGGGGAAATAAGCCGGTCCTTCTCCGACGCGGATAGTATCGCCGCCCGCCAGGCGGCGATGGGGCTTGCCCGGATTGCCGACGCGCGGAGCTTTGCCGGGGAAGGGGATTTTGATCAGACGGGACTCCTCAATGTTGAAGGGGATCCCCTGGTGGCGCGGCTCAAATACGCCTCGGGCAAAGACGTGGATTCCATCATCAAGGGGTACGCGGAGCTGTTGGGAGAAAAAAGCGGGGAAAACCAGATGCTGGAATATTATATCCTGGGGGATATTATCGTGGGGGCCTCGAAAATCATTGAGGAACTGGGGGGTGATATTAAACAGATCATTCCCTTCAGCCTCAGGCAAAACGAAATACGGGAGATCCTCAATTCCCGGGAAATCTTTTACGAAAAGATCCGGGCCCTTCTTTTCGCGGTTATCGAATTCCGGGAATCCCGGACCGAAGGCAGATACCAGGCGGTGATTCTTAAAACCAAGGCCTACATTGAACGCAGCTACGGGGACCAGGACATCTCCCTGCATACGGTGGCCTCCCATGTTGGGATAAGCCCCAACCATCTTAGTACGGTTTTTTCCCAGGAAACCGGGGAGAATTTTATCGAATACCTGACCCGGGTACGGATTGAACGGGCGAAACACCTGCTTGCCACTACCGCAATGAAAAGCGCCGATATTGCCTATGAAACGGGTTTCAGCGATCCCCACTACTTCAGCTTTATCTTTAAAAAAAACACCGGCCTCTCCCCCCGGGAATACCGGAACGGAAAGAAATAACATCACCGCAAAAAAACCGATCTTTTCCCGTAAAAAAACAAACCCTGCGGCGCCGTGTTCCGGTTCCCCCTGAAAAAGTTCAACCAAATTCAGTAAGTATTTTCATGTACTCCTTCTGATGTAACGGACTATACTGTCCCCAATCTCATTCCAGGAGGAAAGAAAGAATGAAAAAATTTTTTGTTGTTTTACCCGCTCTGGCTGCAGCGCTTATGGTAATAAGCGGCTGCCAGCGTGAATCAGGCGGCGCTTCGGCCGGCGGCGATGTCAGCAGGGGGATGGATCGCAGGATCGTGATGGGCTATTCCCAGATCGGCGCGGAATCCGAATGGCGCACCGCCTGTACCAACTCGGTAAAGGCCGCCGCGGAGGAATGGAACATCGAGCTGATCTTCTCCGACGCCCAGCAGAAGCAGGAGAACCAGATGCAGGCTATCCGCTCCTTCATCCGGCAGAAGGTTGATATTATCGGCTTTACCCCGGTGGTTGAAACCGGATGGGACGCGATCCTGCAGGAAATCAAAGATGCGGGGATCCCCGTTATCTGCGTGGACCGCCAGGTGACTTTGGCCGCCGGCAAGAATCAGGAAGATTACATTACCGCGTTCATCGGTTCCAATATGCAGGCGGAAGCCACAAAAGCGGCCCAGTGGATCGTCAACTATATGAAGACCACCGGCAACACCAAAAAGAAAGACGACGGCAGTACCGACATCAACGTCGCCATTCTCGAAGGTACCACCGGTTCGGGCGCCCAGGTAGGACGTACCGAGGGCTGGAACGCGGAGATCGCCAAGTATCCCAACTACAAGACCATCTTTAGGCAGACCGGTAACTTTACCCGGGCCGAAGGACAGCAGGTCATGGAAGCCTGGATGAAGAGCCCCCAGGCCAACGACATCGACGTACTCCTTGCCCAGAATGACGACATGGCCATCGGCGCCATCGACGCCATCAACGCCGCGGGTAAAAAACCCGGCACCGACATCATCATTGTGTCCATCGACGCGGTAAAAGGCGCCTTTGACGCCATGCTCCGCAAAGAGCTGAACGCCACTATTGAGTGCAACCCCCTGCTCGGTCCTCAGGTCATGGACACCGCGGTGAAGATCCTCAACAACCAGCCCGTCACCTGGTGGGTGGAATCCGAAGAGAGCCAGTTTGACTGGACCAATGCCGAAGCGGCCTATCCAAGCAGGCAGTATTAGCGCATACTATTCACCGGACACGGGAATTACATCTCCTGCCCGGTGAATTTTATTTTCAGGAAATACCATGGCTAACGACGATAGTATCCTTAAAATGTCCGGTATTGACATTCGCTTTCCCGGCGTTCATGCCCTGGACAAGGTTGACTTTACCCTGCGCCGGGGGGAAATCCATTCGCTGATGGGTGAAAACGGCGCGGGAAAATCAACTCTCATTAAAATTCTTACCGGCGTTCACAAAAAAGACAGGGGAACTATTGTTCTTAACGGTGGAGAGGTCCATCCCGCAAGCCCCCTGGAAGCCCGCCGGTTGGGGATAAACTCGGTTTACCAGGAAGTGAACCTGTGCGACAATCTTACGGTCGCGGAAAATATTTACGCGGGCCGGCAGAAGACAAGGGCCGGCAAAATTGACTGGAAATATATCAGAGGCGGCGCCGAAGAAGCACTGCGCCGGCTTAATATACATATCGACGTTACCCGCCTTCTGGGTTCCTATTCGGTGGCAATCAAGCAGATGATAGCCATAGCCCGGGCGGTAAACATGAATTCCGTGGTGCTGATTCTTGACGAGCCTACATCAAGCCTTGACCGCCCCGAAGTGGAGCAGCTTTTTACCACAGTGCGGAAACTCCGGGACGAAGGGCTTTCTGTCATATTTATTTCCCACTTTCTCGATCAGGTCTACGAACTTTGCGACCGCGTGACGGTACTCCGGAACGGCAGGCTTATCGGCGAGTATGTGTTAAAAGAACTCCCCAAACTGGATCTTGTTTCCTACATGGTCGGAAAGGATTTTTCGTCTCTGGAAAAACGGGACAAGACCCGCAAGGACAAGGCCGGTAACGAGGTGTTTATCGAGGCGAAAAACCTGGGCAAGCGGCATTTGGTGGATCCCTTTAACATGGTGATACGGAAGGGCGAAACTCTGGGGCTGGCCGGTCTCTTAGGTTCGGGCCGTACCGAGGCGGCGAGCCTTCTTTTCGGTATTGACGAGGCGGATTCCGGAGAACTTTTGATAGAAAATAAAAGATATTCGTTTAAGCAGCCGCAGGACGCTATCAGGGAATTTATCGCCTTCTGCCCGGAGGATCGCAAGAAATACGGCATAATCCCCGAGCTTTCGGTGCGGGAGAATATTATCCTGGTGATGTTGGCAAAAAACGGCATTACGAAATTCATCTCCCGGCAGAAGCAGGAAGAAATAGCGGACCGGTATATCAAGATGCTCAACATCATTACCCCGTCGCCGGAAATGCCGGTGGGAAACCTTTCGGGGGGCAATCAGCAAAAGGTGATCCTGGCCCGCTGGCTTGTCACCATGCCGGAACTCCTGATCCTGGACGAGCCGACCCGGGGCATCGACGTTCACGCCAAGGCCGAAATTATGAACCTGGCGATGAAGCTCTGCGACGAAGGGATGTCCCTGGTGTTTATCTCTTCGGAG
>JAISBN010000022.1 GCA_031266175.1 Treponema sp.
ACCGCGCCGCCGGGAATCTCCGCGAAGAGCCGGGCCGTTTCATTGTCCGGCGGGCCCTGCATCTTCAGGGTGCAGACAAAGTTTCCCCGGAACCCGGCGGCAATGAGTTTGCCCACCCACTCGTAGAGCCGGGGCGGGTAACAGGCCACATCGCAGAAAACCCAGTCCAGGGGCCCCAGATCCACCGGGTCCAGGGTAAAGGCGTCGTGTTGCAGATACGTCACCGCCGGCCCGCCTCCGGGGCCGGTCATGGCGAGGATCCGGCTGTCCAGGGGGGCGCGGTCGCAGGCGATTACCTGGGCTCCCAAACGGGCCAGGGCCCAGGTCCAGCCCCCGGGACTCGCCCCGGCATCCAGGCAGCGTTCCCCCGGCTGGGGCCAGCGCCGGGAACGGACCAGGCTTTCCCAAAGTTTCAGGTAGGCCCGGCTGGGGGGGCCCTCCTTGTCTTCCGCAAACCGGATAAGCCCGGCGGGAAAGGGGCTGGTACAGAGCGCCGAAGCCGCCAGGGTATGGGCATCCAGCAGGGTCCAGGCCCCCATGGGGACTTCGGGGAGCAGCCAGGGAAAACTCCGGGGCTTGTCCGGAATAGAGGGAAGTTCGGAGGCGATAAGGGCCCCCCGGCGGAATTGGGTATGGAATACCGGGGCCCAGTTCCTCTGAATGGCCCGCAGGGCCCGGGCCGCCTCGGAGATGGAGTCGAATTCCAGCAGGAAGGGCTGGAGCCACACGTTACGCTGCCAGAACACCGGCCCCGGCGGCGCGGCGGCGTAGTGTAAAACACCCCCAAAGGACAGCCCCGCAGGGGTCCCCAGTTCTTCTTTAAGGTGATCCTCGAAACCCGGCGCCGCCTGGTACACCCGTCCGGGAAGCGGGGTTTCCCTCATCCGGATCCCCTCTCCCCGGGGCCTATGGTTTTTTTTCCGGCGGGACCCCTTCGTCTTTCCGCTGTTTAGCGTCCCGCCAGGAAAGATAATCGACATAACGCTGAAACAGCTTCCCCTTGGGGGACGCGATGATGGTGAACCCTACATCGCCGGAATAACCCGTCGCCTGGACCCAAACCGCCTTTACCTCCAGATCGAAGTATCCGATTCCGGAGGCGGCCTCGGGTATTACCTCCAGGGTATACTGGGAATCTACCCGTATATCCGCCAGGGACGTACATTCCACGCAGCAGCCCAGGACAGAGATGTTTTTAAGAAGGTTTTCCTTTCCTACCTGCCCCCGGAACTTTACCCTGGCAAAGGTCCGGTACCGTACATGGGAACGGTGATATTCGGGTCCCTTCTCAAACCCCGCGTTCTGTTTATGAAGGGTCTCCTGCAGGCGTTTTATGGAAAATTCTGTCATGCCCTCTTCCTCCGGTCCGCTAAAAAAAGTGTAGACGCCATTGCGCCTGATCTTATTTTGTTGGAACCGCCCTTATTCGTCAACGGTATTTTCCCCTATTTTCCCTTGGTAGTCAGTAATGCTCTGTTATGTTGACCAGCGAAAGGACGCCAAAGAAATGCGGAACGGGGTGGCAGGGGGAAAGGGCCCTCCGCAAGGAGGGGCTTTTGCCCCCTGCCAGGACCCCGAAAAAATTCCCATGGCGTCCTTTCGCTTTTCGCCGGGTAAACTGAGAATTACTGCACAGGTCCCCGGGATATAACAGAGTTTTGAAATTGGCTCTAAAGTCAGAATTCCAAACTCCGATACTTAGAAGGAACCGGATGGAGTCACGCGCCCGTTGGGCCTCCTGACGCCGGCCGGAGAGGAAACGGCCCTGTGAACTTGCTTTAGCCTGACGCTAAGGCCGATTCTCCCTCACCCTTCCGGGAACGAACGGGGGAGGGTTCCGGGATTTTCCCATCGGGGGAATCCCTGGCACAACAGATAATTTCGTTTTACGGAATTATCGCACGGCAGAAATGCCGACGGCAGGGATGCCGCGGCGGCGAGGTCATCGGGGGATGGCCCGGGCCGGAAATACCAAGGGAGTGTATGTATGATTATCAACCACAATTTGAGCGCAATGTTCGCCGACAGGTCCCTCAAAGTTACCCAGACCTATCTGGATAAGAACATGGAGAAACTGTCCAGCGGCCTGCGTATCAACCGTGCGGGGGATGATGCTTCGGGACTTGCTGTTTCAGAAAAACTGCGCAGCCAGATCCGCGGTTTGAACCAGGCGTCCACCAACGCCCAGAACGGTATTTCGTTTATTCAGACCACAGAAGGCTACCTTCAGGAATCCGAAGATATTATCCAGCGCCTGCGGGAACTGGCGGTTCAGTCCGCACACGGTATCTACACCGATGAAGACCGGCTTTACATCCAGATAGAAGTTTCTGCCCTCATCGATGAAGTGGACCGGATTGCGTCACACGCCCAGTTCAACGGAATGAACCTGTTGACCGGTCGTTTCGCGCGGCTTATCGGCGATAATGTGGTAACCGCTTCTATGTGGTTCCATATCGGCGCCAATATGGACCAGCGGGAACAGGTGTTTATCGGCACCATGACGGCCAAGGGTTTAGGTATCCGGAATGTCGGTGATGAGACTATTCTTACGCTGTCCGACTCGGACAGCGCCAACCGTGCCATTGGAACCCTCGATGCCGCGATCAAGATCATCAACAAGCAAAGGGCTGATCTTGGCGCCTATCAGAACCGTTTGGAACACGCGGTCCGCGGCTTGGACGTAGGGGCCGAAAATATGCAGGCCTCCGAATCCCGCATCCGCGATACCAACATGGCGAACGAGATGGTCTGGTACACCAAAAACCAGATCCTCAACCAGTCCGGTACCGCAATGCTGGCCCAGGCCAATCAGAGGGGCCAATCGGTGTTGCAGCTTCTCCAGTAAACTTGAGAAGACGTCCTCGGGAAGGCGCCGTTCCGGCTTGACCGGAACGGCCTTTTTTTTTTTTAGGCCCCCAGGGGCTTTAAAATTTACTTCTTTTTGTTTAGTCCTGGTTCTTAGTCCCGGTACTTAGTCCTGGTGCGGGAATTCCAGTAAATTGGTTTCGGTAATTTTTCTGTCACCGTCGCTAATCTTGATAGTCTTGATCTCGTAGGGCCCAAAGGCGAAGGAGCCCGTAAGGCCGAGCCAGTTGAAGTCTATCTCCGCCCGGGTTTCCCTGCCGCCGGCCTCGACAGCCCTGACTATCCAGCCGTCGTTGTCCTCGCTCCGCTTAATAACGCTGATGATGGCCGATGAGCCTTCCCTGACCGCGCAGAAACTCTGTTGGCCGGGGAATATTCCCCCGTGGCCCGATTCTACCACGTAAACAGGGGGCTGGTTCAGTTCCATGGCCCGGCGGGTAATCTCGTCATTCTCCGCTCCCCGGGGGTAAGCCTTTAGCCTGATAAAGAATTCCCGCTCCCCCTGATCCACGTAGCGGTGATAAATATCCGGCCGGGGATGCTGGGTTTCGTGGTGGGAAAAGACCGGGCTTCTCAGCAGGGTAAGATCGAGGCTGCCCCCTTCCGCGCTGCCTGAGTAGATCCCGTCGTTCAATACCGCCAGCGCCGCCTTGCCGGAGCAAAGCTTTGCCCACCGCTGGAGGGGCCATTCGGTTTCATCCGCCGCCCGTTCCATGGCGCCGTAGGGAATTTCCGTAACAAAGGTGTTGCCCGCAAAGGCCGATCCTATCCGCAGCTTAAGGAGGCGGTGATGCTCGTTCCAGATCACCCTGGTTTTAAGATCCAGCCTGCCCTCCCCGCCGTTCAGGCTGACCCGCAGAATCACGGTACTGTTAAAAAGCCGGTAGACGATTTCGTACTCGGTCGATACCGGGCCCTGGGAAATCATGGTATAGGATTCCAGGGCCATGGCCCGCCGGGCCCCGCGGTAGGAGGGGAGGGCGTGGGTCCAGGTGTCGGACTCGTCATCCACGATTACCGGCCCTATGCCCCGGCCCAGGAATTCGGTGTCCGTTTTCGTGTCCCGGAGGGAAACGATAAAACCGCTGTCCCGGTCGATAAGGGCCTCCCAATCGCCGGAACGGATCCGGTTGGAAGCGGTGCGGGTGTACTGGAAGGCGAGGAAGGGGCCCGCCTCCATGGCGGCCCTTAAATTTTCCAAACGGTATGAAGCGTAACCCAGGGGCGGAACCCTTACCTTGAACCGGAGGGCCTGGGAGAAAAAGCCGGTAGTAATGGCGTTGGTGGGGATGATCTCAAAGGGCTCTTCGTTTCCCCCGCCGTCAAAAACCTTGTCCGCCGTGCCGATGACTTCTATGGTTTCCCGCAATTCCCAGGGATGGGGATTCCAAACGATCACGGTGGACCCTTCCTTGAACGTAGCGATTCTGGCGGCAAGCCTTTGGAAGAGGACGGCGCTGATCTGGTTGGCCGTTTCCTGGCCCCAGCCGTAGGCGGCCAGGATCTTGGGGTAGGCTTCGGGAATGGAGCAGCCCCCCAGGGAATCGTGGAACTGGTTGGTCAGCAGCTTCTTCCAGCCCGCCCCCAGGGCCGCCATGTGTTCCGCCAGGTCTTTGCCGCCTTCACTGCCGCCAATAAGGGCAAGCATCTTTTCCGCAAACATAAGCTGCTGTTCGGTCCGGTTATTCGCCCGCTTTACCTCGCTCAAGGCCGAGTAACAGCCGATGGCGTGGTACTGCATCTCGTCCCTTACCACCGGGAGATCCTTTAACTCCTTTAAGCGGGAAACTTCCTCAAAGTACCTTTGGGGGTCGCTGTAGATCAGGGCCTTGTCCCCGGCCCTAAGACGGTCAATGTTTTCAAGGTTCTTCCGGGTGGGGCCTCCGCCGTGGTTTCCTACCCCGTAGAAACACATGACCGGGACCCCCTCTTTTTCCGCCGCCGCCCCGTGCTCCGCGATTTTCCGGGGCAGTTCGTCACCCCAATCGCCGGCGGTGTAACTGGTCATAAGCCGGTGGGCCGGAACCCTGGCGCCGTCAATGCCCTCCCAGTTAAAAAGAACCGCCGGCAGGTTTTTTTCGTGGGACATGGGCCGCATAAAAACATAAGCCTCCAGGCCGGCTTTTTTGAGAAGCTGGGGGAGATTCCCGTTATGGCCAAAGGAATCCACATTGTAGCCCACCCTGGCAATAAGGCCGAATTTTTCCAGAAAGTAACGCTGGGCGTACAGGGCCTGTCTGACAAAAGACTCCCCCGCCGGGGCGTTACAATCCGGCTGGAGCCACCAGCCCCCCACGATGCGCCAGCGCCCGGCCTTTACCGCCTCCTGGATCCGCTTAAAGAGGGCGGGGTCGGCGCTTTCCACCAGGCTGTAGTAATAGGCGCAGGCCGCGGTAAAGATAAACTCCCCGTGTTCCCCAATCCGGTCCAGGGCCGACGCGAAGGAGGCCCTTATTTCCTGAAAACCCTCTTCCCAGCGCCAAAGCCAGAAAATGTCGATATGGGCGTTCCCGATAAGATGTACCGCCGGTTTCATGGTTCCTCCAAACAAATCAAATTACCATAACGATAGTGCGGAATGTGAGGACAGGCAACAGGCCCGGCGCGGATAAACGCTTAAAGCTTTTCATTCTCTTTTTTTTTGGGGGCGCATCAGGCCCTGCGGGCCTGTGCTGTAAGGAAAAGGTTATACAACATCTCCAAACGGAGATGGGCGCATCCCTGCGGCGCAGGGACCGGGCTTTCCGCTTGTATCTTTTTTGCCTCTGGCAAAAAAAGGATACCGCTGCAATCCCTTGCGCGTTCTCGCGGCTTGCGCCGGATTTCCGGCCGGGGCGCATCAGGCCCTGCGGGCCTGTGCTGTAAGGAAAGGGTTATAACCATCTCCATACGGAGATGGGCGCATGGCAAACGGTTTTTTGCCGGTTGACAAAATAAAATAGGGGCGTATAATAGAATTTCCGGGGGAGAAATATGTGTATAAAAAATATAGGAATAAAGGCGGCCCTGTTTTTTGTATTATTGGTTAATGTATACGCGCAGGAAAATGATATGGATTATGAATTTGCCGGAAAAACTATAACAAAATCGTTTGGGTTTTTTTCACTGCCCGAAGATTGGATAGAAGTAACAAGGTATTCACGAAACGGTAAATATTTTTATTCACATAAAACCGAACAAATCGGTTCAACTATGACAAATATTTCTATTGAAATTGGTAAAAACCCGTATATATTAGAGGATCATATGACATTCCGTTATGCTATATTAAGGCAATTATTAATGCAGGCCGGCGGTACAGGAGCGGAAGTACACGGAAGCGGAACGTTTACTAAACATGATGATCCGTTATATATTTTCACAATACTGGAGAAAGAGCCCCCTGTTACGGCAATGCAATACTACATAATTGGAAACCGGAAGCATATACTGGTACATGTAACAGATTTTCATAATGGAAATATAACCAACGCAAAAGAAGTCGCGCAATTTATTGTGGATAGTTTTGTATGGTCCGATTAAGCAACATGAAAATATTATTTCGAGGGAAAATATGTTTAACGGGTTTGATAAGGGAACATTTAATTTTTTTAGAAATATTACGATAAACAATAATAAGCGATATTTTAACGATCATAAGAACGAATATGACAGATTCATAAAACAGCCGTTAATTCAATTATACAATGAACTAAATAACGTGATGGTTAAAATTGACAAACAGATTGAATTTAGATTACAAAGGTGTATTTCATCTCCCTATACCGACGCCCGGTTTAACCGGGACAGGCCGATAAAGGAATATATATACCTTAGATACAAATTATATAAGAATGAAAAGCGTGATATACCGGGATTTTTCTTTGACGCGGGAATTGACATTATCAGATTTGGATTTCAGGTCTATAATATTACATCGGCGGGGATGGAAAAGATCCGTAAGGGTCTATTGCATGACGTTTCAGGTTCAAATAAATTAATAATGAGATTGAATAAGAAGGGAATAAAACAATACGATTGCGCGGTTTTCAAAAGGGATCATTATCCTGATATAGAAGACCCGTTAAAAAGGGCACTCGATTCAAAGGACATAAAATTTTATAAATATGTTTCTGATCGTAAAATATTTTTAACGCCGGGATTAAAAAACGAGATAGAAGACACATTTATTGAATTAAAGGATGTATATAACAGAATAAAATTATGGCTTGGGTATTAATGGAGGATATAAGATGAAAAAGATTTGTATTGTTTTTGCAGCCGGCCTGCTATTGGCGGCGATGGCATGGGCTGAACCGGATGTGTATATTGCCGGTTCCGAAACAAACGCCGCCGGTATTCTGGTGGCCTGCTATTGGAAAAACGGCGTTAAAACCCCGATGCCGGCTGGAAACTATCATTCTCATGCGGAGGCCATCGCCGTGTCGGAGAACGATGTGTATCTGGCAGGTTATGAGAATATAGGCCCAAGCGATACTTCATCGGCTGCCTGTTACTGGAAAAACGGGGTCAAGACCGCGCTGACAAGCGGCAGGGCCGAAGCCTGGGCAAGCGGCATCGCCGTGTCCGGAAACGATGTATACGCGGTTGGATTCGAGAACAATGCCGCCGGCGTGCCGGTAGCTTTGCTATGGAAAAACGGCGTCAGAATTGCCCTGACAGACGGTAAAAACGAATCTAACGCATATACTATCGCCCTGTCTGGAAACAACGTGTATGTGATGGGGCATGAGGACAATGTGGCCTGTTATTGGAAAAATGGCAGTAAAATTTTAGTAGAAAACGCTAAATATACCCTTGCGGCGGCCGCTTTCGCGGTAGGACGCGATGTGTATATTGCCGGGGTGGAGCGATCAACGGGTAAAGCGGGGGCCTGTTACTGGAAAAATGGCGTTAAAACCGTGCTGACAGACGGCAAATTCATGTCCGTTGCCCGCGCCATTACCGTGTCGGGAAACAATGTATATGTGGCCGGGTATGCGCGAACCGCCGCCGGCGACATTGTTTGCTACTGGAAAAACGGCGTACAAGCAGCCGTGACGGACGGTTCGGTATATACTGTTATAAAAGCTATCGCCGCATGGGGAAACAACGTGTATATGGCCGGTGATGAGCAGGATGCCGCTTACAATAATCATGCCTATTACTGGAAAAACGGGGTCAAAACCGCACTGGCAGACGGCAGAAATAGTTCCAATGCACGGGCTATAGTCCTGGTTGACGCAAAGTGAGTAAAGTGTATCCCTGTTGGCGGTAAAGCCGGGCGGATTATAGTGGTTGTTGAACAAGTCCAATATAAAACAGGGAAATAGTTTAAGGGGGCGGCGGATATGGATGCTGTCAATTTGTCTTGTATTTGCCCAAACGCTAAATGTAAACTGCGCGGCAACTGCAAGAGTTGCAGGGAGGCCCATCACGGCAGGACCTTTTGCGTGAGTCCGAAATGGATGCGGAACGTGGTGAGCTTGTTTATGCCAAAGGAAAAATCATCTAAGCGATAGATTGCCGGGGGCCTTAAATAAAAACAGATGGAATTTAAATTATAAAGGCGTGTTTCATCTCCCTATGCCCGGTTTAACCGGGAGAAACCGGCTTTGCGGGGGGACGCTGACTTTTTTCACCGTCCTTTCACCTCCCGCTGTCCTGCCGGGAAAGGGAGCAAAAAACCGCAGGTTTTTTGTCCTGAGAACGCGCAAGGGATAGGAGGGGCGCGTGTCCGCCGTAGGCGGACTTAGCGGCCACCGCAGTACCGCTTGGCGGTACGAGGAGGCCGGAGCGAAGCGGAGCCTCGGAATAGCCCGGTTTCCGGCGCTCCGCGCCGGAAATGCGCCCAAAAACAGGAAGATAGTCATTCCCGGGCGCTGCCTCCGCAAGGGGGGTCTTTGATCTTTTGCGATAAATTTACATTTTGTGTTATAATGTCCTGGTGGAAAGAGCAAGACCGGCGGCGCCGGGGGAAAAAATCGCGGTGGCCCTTTGCGCGGTGGGGGCGGAGAAGATCGCCGCCCAGGAACTGCGGAAGCTTGGCCTTGAGGTGGCGGAATCCGGTTTTGGCCGGGTGCGGTTCCGTTCCGGCCTGGGGGGGCTTTACCGGGCCCTGATGGCTATGCGGACGGCGGACCGGATACTCCTGGAAGCCGCCGGGTTTCCCGCCCGGGATTTTGACGGGCTTTTTGAGGGGACCCGGGCTGTTCCCTGGGAAGATTATCTGGGCCGGGATATGGGGCTTGTGGTGGACAAGGTGCGGAGCAGCCGTTCTGTCCTGAAGGCGGAGACCAGTATCCAGGCGGTGGTTCACAAGGCCGCGGCGGAACGGCTTTGCGGGGTCCGGGGTATCCGGCGGCTTCCTGATGATGGGAAGAAGGCGGAGCTGCGGGTCTACGTGGAGAAGGACCGGGTTTCCCTGCTTCTGGACCTGAGCGGGGAGCCTCTGTTCAAACGGGGTTACCGTCCCGAGGGGGGGACCGCCCCTTTGCGGGAAACTACCGCCGCGGCCCTGCTGCTTCTTGCCTTGTGGCGGCGCAAGTTCCCCCTTTACGATCCCTTTTGCGGGTCCGGGACGATTTTGGCGGAGGCGGCTCTGTACGCCTGGGACGCGGCGCCGGGCCTGGGGCGGCGTTTTGCACTGGGGGACCTTTTGATTGCGGACTCCGCCCTGGAGGAATCGATCCGCGCCGAACTCCGGGGCCGGGTGAATTTTGATCGCACTATCCGGATCGCCGGCAGCGACCAGGACCCCAGGGCGGTTTCCCTTGCGGTCTCCAACCTGCGGCGGGCCCGGGATTTGGCCCTGGGCGGGGAAGCGGGGAGGCCGGGCGGGCCGGAACTGCCGGAACTGCCGGAACTGCGGGTCCTTCCCATGGAAGAGGCCCGCTCTCCCTTTGGCGGAATGGTCCGGGATGCGGCCACGGTTCCGGCTCCGGTTTCAGTTCCGGTTCCGGGCGGGGAGACGGGGGGCTTTATTATTACCAACCCGCCCTATGGGAAGCGCCTGGGGGAGCCGGGGGAGGCGGAGGCCTGCTACGCGGGGATGTCCCGGCTGCGGCGGGGTTTTCCCGGCTGGAAGCTGGGGGTGATTACAAACCATCCGGGTTTTGAATCTTTCTTTGGGCGGGGGGCGGATTCCTGTAAAGAGATCAGCAACGGCGCGGCGCGGTCTTATTTTTTTCAATATCAGCGTCTATAAACCAGTGTCCATAAATGAGCTTTTATAAGGGGGTTTGAGAGGTATGTCCATAGTTGTTGAACATGAAAAAAGGCGGCAGAATATTCTGAAAAAGGCCCTGGACGTGTTTGTTGATGAGGGTTTTGAGGATGCCACCTTCCAAAAGATTGCCGACCGCTGCGGCATTACCCGGACAACCCTGTATATTTATTTTAAAAACAAAAAGGAGATATTTAATTACAGCATTAAACAGCTTCTTTCAATGGTGGAGGCGGACCTGAACGAGGTCCGTTCCGATACAAAGCTGAATATGATGGACAAGATGATCCGGGTCCTTTCTAAAATCCTGGAACTGCTGGAAAAAAACCGCCGGCTCCTTTCGGTTATTCTGGATTATCTGATCCATCTGTCCAGGAGCGGCGGGGATCCCAATTACCGCATCCGCCGCCGCACACTAAAACTGCGGCACATCCTGGCGACCATGGTGATCGACGGGATTAAGGCGGGGGAAATAGTCTCAATGAACGTTAAGGCCGCCGATGATCTGTTTTATCCCCTTATCGAGGCGGCTATATACCGTTTGGCGGTGCTGAAACAGGAAACCGTGGGGGATCTTAAGGTCAGCGCCGCCCTGGCGGTGCGGCTTATGGCCCGGAATGATCCGGTATGATCTGGTAGCATGATCCGGCATGACCCGGTTCCGATAAGGAGGTGACTATGGAACTTGCTTCGGTTAAATGGGAGGGGATTCCGGCGCTGGAACTGCGGGCCGGGGATTGCCGGGCCCTGGCGCTGCCCGGATTCGGCGGCCATCTTATTTCCCTGGAAGACGGGGCCGCCTCTTACCTTCGCAAGCCCCGGAACATCGCCGAATACCTGCTCCTTCCCGAAGCCTACGGGCTTCCGGTTCTTTTCCCCCCCAACCGTATCTATAACCACAGCTTCAGCGCCCGGGGCCTTAACTACCTTTTTCCCGCGAACAGCGGAACCGCCCATCTCCACGGCTTTCTGTACAACCGGCCCTGGCAGGTGGATCGCGTTGGCGTTGAGTCCGGGGAAGACGGGCCCGGGGCGGAACTGCGGATGTCCTTTACCAGCCCCTTGGGGGGCGAGGTGTACCGCTGGTTCCCCCATCCCTTTAGGGCCCGGCTTTTTTACCGTTTAACGGAGGGCCGGCTTTTCCAGGAAATCGAAATCGAGAATCAGGACAGCCGCCCCATGCCCCTGATGCTGGGCTTCCACAGCTCCTTTGCCCTGGATCTCCGGGAACGGGACCCTTCCGCGTACCGAATCAGCATCGGCCTGGGGGATGCCCTGGAGCAGGACCGGATCGGATCGGCCCCGGCCCGTATGGCGGAATTCCGGCGGGGCAAGGTTTTGGGGGAGCGGGAGATCGCCTGGGGCCAATTTATTGCGGGGACCTATTCGGACGGGGAGGGGAGGGAACAGCGGGGACTCCTTATCGAACACCTGCGGGCCGGGAAAAGACTCCGTTATATCCCCGGCGAACAGTTTGGCTATTGGGTGGTCTGGAACCAGGACGGGGCGGATACCTTTATCTGCGTTGAGCCCCAGACCTGCGCCATCAACGCCGCCAACATGCACCGGGAGCAGGATCTTTTTGGCTTTAGGATGCTGGAAGCGGGGGGAACCTTCCGGGAAAAAAGCAGTTTTATTATTGAAACTGTTAAAGCAAACTGTTAAAGGAAACTGGTAAAGGGAGTCGTTGAAGGAAAGTGTTGAGGGAAGCTGTTAAAACGGCCGCATAACGGCAGCCGCGCACGGGGCCGCACCCGGCGGGAAAACCTTATCCGGGCCCCAGCCCCCCCTCGCCCAGAAGGGCCAGGTCTTCCCGGCTGATAGGGTCCTCCGCCATAAGCCGGGGGAGGAGGATGTCGAAGGCCGTGATCTTGCTGTAGAGCACGCAGGCCGGAAGCCCCAGGATGGGGACCTCTTTTCCGTTGTGCCGGTAATAGGCCAGAAGGGTCATGGCCCCCGGCAGCAGGGGGACCCCGTAGGCCACGATCCGGGCCCCGGTGTTTTTGATCCCCAGAGGCGTGCGGTCGTCGGGGTCGACGCTCATGCCGCCGGTGCAGAGAATCAGATCCATCCCCTCCCGGATCATCCCCAGGATATGGGCGGTAATCGCCTCCGGGTTGTCCTCCACAGTTACCGCTGCGGCGCATTCGGCGAAAAAGGGTTCCAGCTTCTGTCGTATCAGTTCCGGCGCGGCGTTGGGGATTCTGCCCCGGGCCACCTCGTTTCCCGTAACCACCAGCCCCGCCTTCCGGACGCGGTAGGGGAGGACCCGGACGATGGGTTCGTTCCCGCAGACCAGGCGGGCCCGGTCCAGCTTTTCCTGTTCGATAAAGAGGGGGATGATCTTTACCGCGGCCACCTTGTCCCCCTCCTGAACTCCCCGGTTTCCCCGCAGGGTCGCCGCCATCAGCCCGTCAATGCCGTTCAGCGCGGCCAGCCTCCCCGCGTCGATTTTCAGGAGCCCCCCGCAGGCGGCGAACAACTCGATCTTCCACTCGGAAACCTCCCCCGCCCTGATATTGGTCCCCCGGCAAAGGTCCCGCAGGGCGCCGGCCCCCTCCTCCTCGTGGACCGTCCCCGGCGGCGGCTCCCAGACGTAGATCTGTTCCTTCCCCATGTCGAGCAGAACCGGCACATCCTCCGCCGTGATAACATGCCCCTTCCTGAATCGGGGCCCCTTAAAGACGGCGGGAATTATCTGGGTCATGTCATGGCACAGCGCCCGCCCCACGGCGTCCCGTACGTTAATAAGTTTCATCGGTCAACAAAGCTCCCGGTACAGTATACGCTATCCGCCGCGGCGGAACCACCGGCGGGATGATCCGGGGGATAAACAGATAATGGTTTTTTGGGGCGCATCAGACCTTTCAGGTCTGTGCTGTAAGGAAATGGTTATACCGCATCTCCGTACGGAGATGGGCGCATCCGGCGCAAGCGCCGGACCGGGCTATCCGAAGCTATGATAAAGATATGCGGTTACCTGGTATGCTGTAGGGGGTGAGGAAGAACAGCTGCCGGTTGTACTTGGAGCTGGGGCACTTATCTGACCCCGTCTATCCGAA
>JAISBN010000045.1 GCA_031266175.1 Treponema sp.
GCTCTTGAAATTGGCCGCTCAAAGGGGTATCACAGGAGAAACCGCTTGAGCGGTTCGGCTGGATTTCTTAATTGTGGCGCACACTTTTTTCACTTAGATTTTATTTTGGCGCAATACGGGATTCGGCCCCGGAACTAGTAATTCCGAATTCAACCGCAGACCCTCACGGACAGAACGGGCAAAAGCATGGACTTGAAACAACAGGTCCGTGTTTTCCGTGTCGTCCGTGGTAAAATTCGCCCCTACTTCCCGTGGCAATGGACCCTGTCACTCCCTATCGTCCGTGGCAGTGGGCATTGTCATGGTCGTTACCTCCCGTGACAATGCTTATACTTTTTCCCGGAGCCGCAGGGGCAGGGGTCGTTGCGGCCTACTTTGGGGTAGCTGCGGACCACGGTGGCGTTGTCGGGCTGGGCCCGGTTTGAGGGTCCCGGAGCCCGGCCGCCCGGCGGGGTCCGGCCCGAAGGGCCGGAACCGGCGCCGGAACCGCCGAAGGCGGTAACCGTACCGTGGTCCGTGGAACGGACCTGGACCGCCGGCCGGGTTCTGGTTTCGGGGCCCGCGGCCTGGATCCGCACCAGATGCACCCTGGAAGCGATTTCCCGGCGGATCGTTTCAATCATGGTGTCGAATATTTCAAACCCCTCCAGCTTGTACTCGGTTAAGGGGTTTTTCTGGGCATATCCCCGCAGGTATACCGCCTCCCGCAGGGCTTCCATATTTTCCAGATGATCCAGCCACTGGCGGTCGATAAACTGTAAATACTGGGCGCGGATAAAAGCGTTAATCACCCCGGTCCCCAGCATCGCTTCCTTGTTGTCGATGTCCTGTTCCAGTTCCCGTACCAGCTGTTCTTCCAGGGCTTCGGTATTTTTTATCCCCCCGGAACTAAGCGCCGGTTCCCCGCCGCTCCCGGGGGTATGGTTAAACTTGTCCTTAAGGAAGCCCAGCAGGGTTTTAAGCGCCTCCTGGGCGTCCCGTTTTGCCAGGGTATTGTAATTTTCCACCGCGGCGGCGGTCATGTCCGCGGTAGCTTCGTTGACCCGCTTTTTTAAATTGTCGTCCGCCAGGATGGCGTCCCGCTGTTCGTAGATAAATTTCCGCTGCTGGTTCAGCACGTCGTCGTACTCCAGCAGGTGTTTGCGGATCTCAAAGTTCCGTTCCTCTACCTTTTTCTGGGCCTTTTCTATGCTTTTATTAAGCCACGGGTGGTAGATGGGTTCGCCCCCTTCCATGCCCATCCTGGACATGATCCCCTTGATGTTTTCGCCCCCGAAAAGCCGCATCAGGTCATCGTCCATGGAGATAAAAAATTTGGACTTCCCCGGATCGCCCTGGCGCCCCGACCGGCCCCGGAGCTGGTTGTCGATACGCCGGCTTTCGTGCCGTTCCGTACCGATCACGTAAAGGCCGCCCAGGGACTTGACTTCTTCGTAATCCGCCTTCCATTTTTCGTATTCCGCCGCGTAGGCCTGGGCGTAGACTTCCGGCGGGGCGTCGGTACCGGCGCGTTTGCGGGCCCGGTGTTCGGGACTGCCCCCCAGCTTTATGTCCGTTCCCCGGCCCGCCATGTTGGTGGCGATGGTGACCGCCCCTTTGGCCCCCGCCTCGGCGATAATCGACGCCTCCCGGGCATGGTTTTTGGCGTTGAGCACTTCGTGGCGTACCCCCCGGCGGGTTAAAAGGGCCGCCAGCTTTTCCGACTTTTCAATGGACACGGTCCCCACCAGCATGGGCTGGCCCTTTTTGTGGGCGCCGGCAATTTCGTCGCAGAGGGCGTCGAATTTGTCCGCCTCGTTCAGATACACCACGTCGTCCTCGTCCGAGCGGGCCACCGGCAGATTGGTAGGGATTACCACCACGTCAAGGCTGTAGATTTTGTTGAATTCCACCGCCTCGGTGTCCGCGGTGCCGGTCATGCCGGAGATTTTGCCGTACATCCTAAAGTAGTTCTGGAAGGTGATGGTGGCCAGGGTCCGGTTCCGCTGGGCTATTTTGATCCGCTCCTTTGCCTCGATGGCCTGGTGGAGGCCGTCGGAATAGCGGCGGCCGTGGAGTATGCGGCCGGTAAATTCGTCCACGATCTGAACCTGTCCGTCCTGGACCACATAGTCCACGTCGATATGGAACAGCTTGTGGGACCGCAGGGCCTGGGTAAAATAGTGGATATACTCAAAGTTTTCCTCGTCCACGATCTCTCCCTTGATCAGGTTCCGCTTCTGGAGGAGGTTTTCTATTTTGGCAAGCCCCGCGTTGGTAAAAGAAATGTTCTTGTTTTTTTCGTTAAGTTTATAGTCGCCCAGCAGTTCTTCCCCCTGGGTTTCGTCGGGGTACTCGCCGTTTTCCTTTTTCTTTACCTCTTCCAGGGTGGACAGGAGCTTGTCCACTTCGGCGTATTTGTAGGTATCGTCCTCCGCGGCGCCGGAAATAATCAGCGGCGTTCGGGCTTCGTCAATCAGGATGGAGTCGATTTCGTCCACAATACAGAAGGAATGACCCCGCTGGACCCGCTTGTCCGGTTCCCAGAGCATGTTGTCCCGCAGGTAATCAAAGCCGAATTCGTTGTTGGTACCGTAGGTAATGTCACAGGCATAGTTCTGCTTTCGCCGGCCGTTGTCCATGTCCGAGAGGATCGTCCCCACCGTCACCCCCAGGGCGTCGAATACCGGCCTCATCCAGTCCGCGTCCCGGCCCGCCAGGTAATCGTTTACCGTTACCACGTGGACCCCCTGGCCCGGAATCGCGTTCAGGTACGCCGCGGCGACGCTCATCAGGGTTTTGCCCTCGCCGGTTTTCATTTCCACGATCTTTCCCTGGTGAAGGACGATGGCTCCCAAAACCTGCACGTCGTAGGGCCGCTCCCCCAGCATGCGCCGGCTTGCTTCCCGGGCCAGGGCAAAGGCTTCGGGCAGCAGGGAGTCGAGGCTTTCCCCCTCCGCGTAACGGCGGCGGAACTGTTCCGTGACGCCGGAGAATTCTTCGGTTTTTAGGGAAAGGGCCCAGGTTTCCCGTTCGTTTACCCGGTGCAGAACGGGAAGAAGGCGCTTCAGATCCCGTTCATGCTGGGAACCGAACAGGGCTTTAACAAATTTATCAAGCATACGGCAATAGTCTACCGCTTTAGGGCGGTCATTGACAATCTGTTCCGCCCTGTCTAAGTTTAAACTAGATAATTACCTAGGATGATTTGATGAATATACGTGTACTGCGGCCGGGAACAGCCCTTGTTTTGTTTGTCTTCTTCCTTTTCGGCTGTTCCCGGGGCCGGATTTCTTCGGTGGCCCGGATGGACCTTTTTAACCTGGAGATAGGCCCCCTGGAAGATCAGGTCAATCTTGTTAACCTGGCCGGGGGAAGCTCTTCCAGCAGAACGAGCCTTGCCATGCGGGATGGTTTTTTTTATATCTCCGACACCGCCGGAAAAAAGATTGTCCGGTACAGTTCTTACGGGGATCTGCTCTTTGTTATCTATAATGACGAAACGAATCCGCCCCCCATTACCCTGCGCCGGGGTGTTGACGAAGAGGGAATGGCTACCCGCTGGTCCATCGCCTATCCCCTTAAGGAACCGGGGGTGATTACCGTGGACTCCCGCAAGCATATTTATGCCGCCGACAAAGTGGATGCCTCCCGCAGGAGTACCGATACCGAAAACAACAGCCTCCTGGACAACGTGGTGCTCCACTTTAACGACACGGGACGGTTTGTCAATTTTTTGGGCCAGGAAGGGATCGGCGGAAAGCCCTTTCCCCGGATTACGGGGATCTACGCTTCCCGGGATGACGAGATCGCGGTGGTCTGCCTTCTGCAGACGGGGTGGAGCATCTACTGGTTTAACTCCGAGGGAACCCTTCTCTATCTGGTACACCTGCGGAACGACAGCATCCCCGTTCCCCAGGGGAAACAGGCCGATTACACTTCCATGGATATGGTAGCCGTTTCTCCCGATGAACGGAAACTGTTTTTTAAGGTTGATTATTACCAGAATACCGCGGGGGAAGACAACAATTCCCGGGCCCTGCCAGAATCGTCGGTGGTCTGGATCATGGACGTGGAAACCGGCGGCTATGAGGAATCAATCACGGTTCCCTTCTTTGAGTATACCGCCACGGAGAATGACAAAAAGGTAACCCAGAAGCTGCCCTACGCCATGCTGGGGGTAATCGAGGATTCCCGGGTTTTTTTGTATTTTCCCGTGGACGGGGGATATTCCCTGCTGGTGCTCTCCGCGGGTTTAAAGGATCAGCGGCTGGGATTTATCCAGGTCAGAAACGAGGAACTGGAATACAATACCTTTAACCTCTCCAAAGAGGGAATTCTGTCGGGTCTTTTGGCCACCGAATGGGACGCCCGGCTGGTCTGGTGGCGTACCGACCGCCTGCTGGGGGACGTAAGCCTGTGAGCGAAACCGGCGCCCCTGTACCGGTTATGCTGGTTTCAGCGGAAACCGCCGCGTCCCTGGACAGGGAAGCCTCCGCTTCCTGGGGTTTAAGCCCCTTTGCCCTGGTGGAAGCCGCGGGCCGCGCCTGCGCGGCCGCTCTTGTCTCCGCCGGGGAAGCCGCCCGCGGGGCCGGTGTCCTTGTCTGCGCGGGACCGGGCAATAACGGCGCCGACGCCCTGGTGATGCTCCGTTCCCTGCTGACCGGCGGGAACCGGAGCGGGATACGGGAAGCGGCGGTTCTGGTGTCCCGCCTTCCCGCCGGGGATGAACGCAGCCCCCGGTCCGAAGCGCTAAAAGCCCTCGGGGCCATGGGGGTTCCCGCCGCCGCCTGGAACGGAGACGGGGCTCCGGAGCTGTTCTCCCGGTTCCCGCTCATTATCGACGGTATCGCCGGGACGGGGATCCGCGGGCCCCTGGAAGGAATTCCCCTGGAAATGGTCCGGACCCTGAACGAGGAAAAACTCCGCCGCGGGAAAGCCTGCCGCGTCCTTTCGATTGACGTGCCCTCCGGCGCGGGGGACGCCTGGGAACCCGGTTCCCCCGTGGTTTCCGCGGACTATACCTTTGCCGTCGAGCCCCTTAAGAGGGCGCTCTACACCCCCGCCCTGCGGCCCCGGTGCGGCAGAATTGTTCCCGTCACGGGGATCTTTCCCCCGGCGCTGCTGGACCGTTACGCGGTCCCGGAGCGGACGGCGGAACTGCTGCGCTGGGAAAACGTCAGGACGCGGATTCCCGCCGTTCCCCCGGACGCCTACAAGTACACCCGGGGCGCCGCGGAAATCCACGCGGGGAGTCCCGGTTTTGCCGGAGCCGCCCGGCTGGCCGCCGCGGGAGCCTCCGCGGCGGGGGCGGGGCTGGTGCGGCTGGTGGTGGACGACGAGCTGTACCCCCTGGCGGCTTCCGGTTCCGGGGGAACGATGGTGGTCCCCGCTTCGAAGGCCCGGGGTACGGAAAAACGGTTTTCCGCCGACGCCCTGCTTCTGGGTCCCGGATGGGGCAGGGGAGGGGAGCGGCAGGAAGTATTGGACCACGGCCTGGAAGTGGAAGGAAGGGGAATTCCCCTTATTCTGGATGCCGACGGCATAGCTCTGCTGGCCGGCCAGGAAGGCGGCCGGGCAGGCAGCCTGGAAGGGCGGGGAAAAACTGTTTTTCACCGCCGGGTAATCCTGACCCCCCACGCGGGGGAACTGGAAGCCCTGACGGGGATTCCCAAAGAACGGCTGCTCGCCGAGCCGGAGCGGATCCGGGAAACGGCAAACCGGCTCAACGGGGTGATCCTTTTTAAAAGCCATGTGATGATCGTGGCCGAACCGGAAGGGCCGGGCCGGGGGAGGATCGGCTTTATCGACGGTATGGACGGCGCCCTGGGGGCCGGCGGTTCCGGGGACCTGTTGGCGGGTTTTTGCGCCGCCATTGCCGCCAGGATGAAGGCGATGGAACGGCGGGGCGCTGTCTTTGACGGCTATACCGCCGCCGCCGCCGCGGGGACCCTGCTGATCGAGGCCTCCCGGGGCATGGGCGGGCGTTTCTACGATCCCCTGGAACTGGCATCCCCCGCCGCGGCCGCCGCGGGACGGGCATGGCTGGAGGCGTAATTATGAACGACAGGGAAAATCTGGAATACCACGGCAGGCCCCTGGTTTTTTACTATTCCCGGGAAAAACGACTGGAACGGGCTTCCCCGGCGGTGCGGGAGCTGAACGAAGCCTCCCCCGCCCGGAAACCCAATCTGTTCAGGACCCTGACATCCACCAGACCCCTGTCCCTACTGTTTGTCTCGCTTATCCTCTGCGCGGCGGTGATTTTTTTGTCCCGGTTTTCCGGCGCCGGCCGCAGCGCGGCGCTGGGAAACAATACGGTCCAGGTTTCCGCCGCCTCCGCCGGGGAAAAGGCCTATGTCACCGTCAAAAAAACCGCCCGCGGCGATGACGCCTCCGGCGGCGCCTCTACGGCCTATACGGGGCCGGTAAACACCGCTGTTTCCCTTCCGGCCCAGGGGGAAGCGGCCCCGCCGGTGCATGTGGAGCGGATCTACTTTACCCTGGAACAGGAAGAAACCTTCCGGTTTTCCGTTCCCTTTACCGGGAAAAAGCTCCTGATCCTGATGGAAGCCGGGGAAGACCGGGCCCTTTTTACCATTAATTCCGACTAATAATTCCGACTAAAATCACGGTGAGCAATTCCGAATTCAAAAATAACCACGGACCTCACGGAAAATACGGACAAAAACAAGGAGGTGGAACCAAAAGACCGTGTTTTCCCGTGTATAACAAGCTGAAAATCCGCCATGGACGGCGATTCCTGCTTTAGGCGCCATGGACAGCGCTGTGACCAAGCTCAAAAATCGGCAAGGATGCCGATTTTTGAGCAGTTGACAAAAGCGCCTGTCCGGGATAATACTGACACGCATTTGGTGCGGTTTTATAGTGCCGGCGGGGGAGTCTCCGCGGGTTTCCGGTTATAGATTAGGAGGAAGCTTATGAAGGCGGCGGCAAAGGGTGCGCTTGTATGTTTCTCTCTGGGTATTTTGGCGGTCCTGGCGGCGGCGGGCTTTGGGGGCTGCGAGAACCCCTGGATGAAAGAAGCGGTGGCCCCCCTGTACAAGAACAAGGACGGCGGGAACAACGATAACGGCGGGGGCGGATATCCTTTCACCACCCCGGCGCAATACCGGTATATGGTTTCCCTGAGTGGGGAAACCATATACCGGGGACGTCGCGTATGGTACTTTATTTCCTTCCGGCCGGACGGTAACGTTAAGTCCCTTTCACATAGCGAAGTACGAGACCACCTATGTGGACTTTACCCCATTCGGTAGACATCATTAAGCAACCCGCCCTGAGTTAAACATAGCCGGCGCCACATAGTCAAGCGCCGAATGCAAGCGAAGGCGATTATAATACAGCTCAAGA
>JAISBN010000071.1 GCA_031266175.1 Treponema sp.
CGCCAGTTGTCCTGTACGGGGCCGCCGGGCTCGCTGATAAATCCAATCCCCTCTTCATCCTCAAGATCGCTGGTAATGCCGTTGACAATGCCGCCGGGGCAATTCAAAAAGTCGTAACGGTTGTTAAAGAAATACTGGATATTGTTTTTTCCGTAGCCTTCGATCATGCAGCTGTCAAAGGGGTTGAGCCCCATAATCCAGTCCAGGGGATCCTGGGCCATGGTTTCCAGGCGGGCGGCCAGGGAACTATCGGCGGTCCGGGCCGCCAGCATCCGGGCCGCGGCGGCGATTGACGCAAGCCGGGCGTTTTCGCCCTGCCACCAGGGGGCGGCGCTGGATTCGTGGGGAAAGAAAAACTGCTGCTTAACGGTTCCGTCCCCGGCCCGGTATTCCAAACGGGGATACCCAAAGGGATTCGCCGCCGAATCGGTAAGCTGTATAAGGCGGCGCATGATCTTTTCGCAAAATTCGATTGCCCCGGCGCGGCGCTTCCCATCGCTTTCTATGCCGGCATACTGGAGGACGGCCGTTACGGGCATCCCCTCGTCCGAGGCGTGGTAGTAGGGCTCGCCGGGCCGGACCATAAGGCGGATCCCGCCCCCGCTCTCCTCTCCCCGCCGGCGTATCCGGTCATACATATTCCGGCACTTTTCCAGGTAGCCGTACTCCCCGGTGCTGCGCCAAAGTTCTACCAGGGCCGTAAGGGCGCAGTATTCGTCCACCAGGTTCCATTCCCCGTCGTTGGTGTACTTTTCATTTTCCGCTTCCAGATGATCCCAGGCCCTTTTCGCCGCCAGGATGTACTCCCCGTTGTCATAATCCCTGCCGGGGTAGAAATGGCGGCCCGCGGCGGCCAGGCCCGCCACGGCCAGGCCGCCGCCGGAACGGAGGCTGGTCTCATAATTTTCATCGCCGACCGTTTCCTCGTCGGCGGTGGCCGCCTTTTCGGAAAATTGGCCGCTGGAGCGGCGGTATTCAAAGCTGACGCGGCGGTGATCCAGCACCGGGGTAAGGGCGGTCATGCGGCTGATGGAACGGAAAAACCCGCCCCCGGGGGCCCGCATCCGCATAAGGAAATCCGCCCCCTGACCGCCCTCATCCAGCATACGGCGCTTTACCATGCTGTACTCGTAATTGCCGGAAGATTCCAGTAATTCGTAGACCTTGAAAAAAGTATAGACGCTGAAACCAATCTGCTGGGGGTTATGGACCGTACTGTGGGACAGGTGGGAAAGGTGAATCCCGTAATCGCCGGTGGCGTCGTACCATCCGCCGTGAACGTCCACCCGGCCCTGGCGGTCCCCCTGAAAAGGGAGGTTCCGGTCGCAGAGGAGCCATTCGCCGGAGGACCGCTGGGCCTTAAAGTAATAACCGACCGCGGAAATCATCCGCATGGTTAAAAGGGAGTCCCGAATCTCAAATACATCGGAACTTACCGGCCCCCCTTCGGTTTCTACCACGACGCGGTAGAAGCCCTCCTCCTTGACGGAGGAAAAATCGGCGCTCCAGCAGCAGCCGGTCTTCCAGTTCGCCGCCTCTCCGCGGCTTTGAAGGCCGCCCCGGTAGATTTCCGCGCCCCCCCGGTTTACCAGGGAGAAGCCCAGGGGTTTGGCCCCGGTTTCACCCTGGAGGATCGCCTTTTTAGGACTCCCGCTGCTGTAACCCAAATGATTAACCAGTACCTGCACGCGAATTACCTCCTTCCGCCTGTTCATGTATATGGGGAGCCCGCGGCCGCGGACTCATTCCTTCACCGCCCCGGTGGTAAGCCCCTTAACCACCTGTTCCTGGGAGAACATATAAAGGAGGAACAGAGGTACGATAGTAATAATAATCGCCGCCATCATGGCTCCGTAATCGGTGCCGTACATATTACTTACCATCGAAAGAATTACGCAGACCGGCTTAAGCCGCTGATCGGCAATGTACACCAGGGAGGTGAAAAGGTCGTTGTAGGACCAGATAAACACCATGATGGAGATGGTGGCAAACATCGATTTACACAGGGGCATGGCGATGCTGAAAAAAATCCGGGGGATGCTTACCCCGTCCATCAGGGCCGCCTCGTCCAGTTCCCGGGGCAGGGCCCGCATGAACCCCGTAAGCAGAATCGTTGCGAAACTAAGGTTCCCCGCGGTTTGGGGAATGATCGCCGCCAGGTAGCCGCCGCGGATAAAAGGAAGGCGGCTGATGGTGACAAAGTTGGGAATTACCGTGGCGAAACTGGGAACCAGGAGGCAGCCGGTAAGGAGGGCGAGGATGGGCCGGCGGGTCTTTACGTCGAAACGGCCCAGGGCGAAGGACGCGAGGCCCGACAGAAATACCACCAGAATCACGACGCTCCCGGAAATAATAAAACTGTTGCGGAAACTCCGCAGCATATTGACATCGGGGTAGCTGAGGACCGTTGAAAAATTTCTTAGGTTAAAAGAAACAGGAAGGGCGAAACTGTTCCGTAAAATCTCCCCCGACGCTTTGAACGAATTAAGCAGCACCCACAAAAGGGGGATAACCGTCGTCAGGGCCCACAGGATAAGCAGTATATGCTTTAGGGTCCCGAATAAAAGAGCTCGCTTAAAAGAATAGGAACTTTTCATCATTATCCCCGGCTAATCCCCGTCTCTGGGCTCAAGGACTTTACGCAGAATCACCGTCAAGCCGGTGCCCAGGAGGATCATCACGATAGCCACGGCGCTGGCATAGCCGCCGTTGTATTTCTTAAAGGCCATATTGTACATATAGGTGCTGAGCAGTTCGCTTGAATTCAGGGGCCCCCCTTCGGTGATGACGTATACCATATCAAAAACCTTAAAGCAGCCGGCGATAACCAGGATAACGCTGGAGGTAATAACGTCCCGCATCAGGGGGATAGTGATGCTGACCGCCTTCCGAAAGGCCCCTATCCCGTCCAGATCGGCGGATTCATAAATTTCCGTGGGGATCTTGGATATTCCCGCCATAAAAATAATGAAATAAAAACCCACATACTGCCACATGGTGGGGATGGTTACCAAATAAATCGCCGTCCTGGCGGTGACCCAAACTTTTTTTTCTCCCCCAAAAAGAGTCACCAGGTAATTCAACAGACCGTATTCGTAGGTGTATATCAATTTGAACATCAGCCCGATGGCGGTGGCGGAGATAAGAATAGGGAAAAAATAAACGGTCCGGAAGAATTTGAACAGCAGCTTGGTGCTGTCCACCAGGATGGCCAGGATCAGGGAAACCCCTATTTGAAAAACAAACACAAAGATCATCATGATAAAGGTGTTCCGCAGGGACATACGGATAACCGGATCCGATAAAAGCTGGACATAATTACCAACGCCGATAAATGTCTGCCTGGGGGAAAAATTCCGCCACGCGGTAAAGCTGTAGGCTAAGGTGCGGAACAGGGGATAAACCAGGAAAACGGCGACCAGGAACAAGGCGGGAAACAGAAATAAATAGAAATAGGGCTTGCTCTTTAGGATCACTTCAACTTCTCCTGTCCTCCGGAAAAATCCCCCGGAGGACAGCCTTCCGCGCAGGACGCCCGGAAGGCTTCCGCGATGGACTGCCGGCGGCCCCGCGGTTTAAGTCCGCAATGGGCCGCATTACACAACTACCTTATCCCCCTGGCCCGTTCCAGCAACTGCTGGGCGGTCCGCTGCTTTTCCACCAGGTAGGGTATGCCGTCTTCGGTAATGGCAAGCCACGCCTCCCGCACCACCTGGGAGTCGGCGGCCGGCCGGGTGTTGACGGCCTTGTTCAGCATCTCTACGGCGCTTATCTCCACCGGGGCGGCCCCCGCGGGAGCCTCGCAGACCACCGCGGCGCTGCCGCCCACGGCGATAAAGCGGGTCATTACCGCCGGAGAGGTAAGCCATTTCATGAATTTCAGGGTCTCGCCGCTGCGCTGGGCCGCGGTTTTAGACATATACCAGCCGGAACCGAAGCCCGCGACGGTGGTTTTTTCCCCGCCGGCGCCACCGGGCAGGGCGGGCATGGCGATAATCCGCATACCCGGATTCTCCTTTATCCCGCTGATCGTCCAGGAGCCGTTCACCATCATGGCCGCCTTCTGATCGTTAAAAATCACCCGGATATCATCTTCCGTCATGGTCAGGGCGTCCGGAGGGAAAGCGCCCCGGGCGTACAGGTCCGCCACGGCGTCCAGGGCCGGGGCCCAGGAAGAGTCAAAGTACCGTTTCTGCCCCTCGGCCCCGACCTGGGCCAGGATAAGGGCTTCCACCAGGTACGAAGGCTTCCCCATGGAAGTGGCAAAGGGGACGATCCCGTTCTGCTTAAAGGTGTCGATGCAGGCCAGAATATTTTCCCAACTGGTGGGCTCCTTAAGGCCGTACCGGTCGAAGAGGC
>JAISBN010000077.1 GCA_031266175.1 Treponema sp.
TGGGGATAACGGAAAACACCGCGAAATCGGCGCTGAGAAGCGTCTACGGCAAACTGGATATTCATTCAAAACGGAGTCTGGCGGAACTGGATTTGGGGAAGGGCGGGGACTGAGGGTGAACACTCGAAACATATAAAAAACTGATGAGCCTCCCCGGAGCAGAGCTCCAGGGTATCATAAGCGTTGCTTCATTTGAAGGGAGGCTCGTTCGATAGGAAGTTTATTATACCGTCTGGTTTAATACCAAATTTTTGTAAGTATCGCGTTATTTGAGCCGGAGCAGAGCTCCGGGGTATTAAACCAGACTTTCGAATAAACTTACGCAAGCCGGCATTGAGACCGCCATCGAGACAAAAATCTATGAAGGCGCTCTTAAAGGCGAACCAGGTGTATATGCATATATAGGTTTTAGCGCAACGGCAAATCCGATAGAAGTTTTTTACAACATCATTGACAGTGAAACGATAAAAGTGTTTCACGCGATGCCGTTGCGCCCTGAAATACTTAAACAGATTGAGCCATAGGAGGAAATATGAAAGATATGACCGATGAGGAATATGATGCCCTTGATGAGCGTTTAACCAAAACGATTCCCACCCTTGGCCCCAATGGGGAAGGGTTTTTTTCGGGGAAAGGGGTTCAGGTTGTTTCTTTGGACGGGGAAACCGCAAGAATATTAAACGCAAAAGCCCTTGCTGCTCGCCAAACCCCTTCTGAACTAATAGCGTCGCTTATCCGCAAAGATTTAACAGCCGCTCACGCATATAAATGAAACGCCCCAGAGGCGCCGGGCAGGAAAGCGGCTGTTATGCGTGCCATACCTACAGCTTCCCAATCAGCTAAATGTTATTGATAAGCCTACAGCTTATCAATCAGCATAGAACACTTCCCCGAAGGAATGGGGAGGGTTTTCTTTTTCTTCCCCAGGATATTTATCGTAAAGTAATAGAGTTTTTCGCTTTCCATGTGGATTTCCCAGCCCCGGCCGCTTTTGTTCGACAAAATCGTGATCATGTTTTTTTTCAGCGACAGGTTTTCTATCCCCATAATTTCCAGATTCGGGATAATCCAGTCCACGGTTTTCCGGGGCAGGGAAATAAAAAGGCCCACGATGTTTTCAATGGTCAGGCAGATGGTGGAAAGGGCGCCGTAGGCCAGGTACTGGGGCCGGGGAAAGTCCGCTTCGGGCCATACCGCGGGGCCCTCCTTCAAAGGCAGGTACGCTTCCCAGAGTTTTCCCTTGTGGTGGTTGCCGTCGGGGTTCATGGAATCCAGCATAAAGTAGAGGTGGCGGATGGCGCAGTCCCGGGCCAGCTCCCAGCGCTGGTATTTCTCCAGCCCTTTAATCACCATAAAGGTCAGGTGGGGAAAAACCGAACCCCGGTAGCCTCCTCCGTTCTGGTCAAAGTCCTTTTCACAGACCGCCAGGGAAGGAAAGGGATGGGGGGCGCCGAACAGCTTGGGATCCTGCAGCTTGCTGATGATCCGCTCCGCCTTTTCGTCGTTGGGAATTTCCGCCAGCAGGGGCCAGTACCCCGCCAGGGTTTTAACCTTGATCTGTTTTTCGTTCCCGTCGATATCGTAATAAAAACCCTCTTCGTTATCCCACATCAGGGCGTTGATCCGGGTTTTCAGGGAAAAATAACGCCGCTTGTACTGAAAACCCACCTCTTTGTCGTTCAGGATGTCCGCCAGGGCCGACATATAGAGGGCGTTGATCGCCATACAGGCGTTAAAATCCACCGGATAAACGGTTCCCTCCCGGGGGGAATTTCCCATGCCGGTGGCCGCCAGGGGCGCTTCGTACAGGCCGTTTTCTTTCCTGCACACCGAATCAATCCACCGGGTGTAGCGGTCCAGGATGGGGATGACGTCCTTGACCCGCTTTTTGTTGGCCGACTTATGGTACAGGTTGAATTCCGCCCAGGTAAAAAGCGGCAGGCTCAGACCTTCGGGATTACCGGGTTCCCCGGGGTAATGCCCCGTATCCACCGTATAGGCGGAGCGGATCGCCCCCGAAGGCTCCTGGCGGCCGTAGAAAAGGTCCAGGGTCGGCGACGCCTGGTAAATCCGGTTGGAATAGACAAGAAAAAACGACGCCAGCACGGCGTCAAGCTGTTTTATGGTCTTTGAACCGGGATAAACAAAGAATTTACCTTCGATAGCCTCCGGTTCGTTCCCGGTATTCCAGTAATCCTGTATCCAGGCCCATGTTTTATCGTATATATCCACAAAATCCTGGTCATAAAAATGGATTTTGGGGAAATCCCTCTTAATCACGCAAACCCCTGCAACGAGATTACCGTAAGAATGTGGAAAAGTCAAACAAAATCAGTCAAAAAAGGGGGTGGAACCGGGGTATTCCGAGCGAATTGTTGCGTTCCCCGGCGGTTTCGGTATACACTGGGGACAAAAATGAGGTCCCGGTGTTAAAATCCTATATTTCCCTGGAGGTCCGTATCCTGCTTCCCTCCTCCGAACGGGCGTTCCAGAAGGAGGGGGAGGAATTTTTCCCCTATCCCGCGGGGGTGCGGAAGGCCTATCTTTTGATCCGGAACCTGGGGGGAACGGTTCTGACGGACGTTCCCTTTGAGCGGAGCCTTTCGATCTTCCATCCCGATACGGCCCATCCCGACGTTCCCCTGCCGGAGCTCTCCGGGCTTTCTTTGCAGCTTGGCGCCGGGGCCTATCTGGACATTATGTTTCACCGCAGGAAAAAACGGATCCGGATCAGCTGTATCCGGCTGGAGGAAGACGCGGGGCGGCTTGTCCGGCCGGTGCGGAACGGCGTACTGGAAACCAGGATGGATTATTCCACCGCGGGGATGCCCTCCCTGCGGCTGCGGACGGAGAGCGATTTTGAAATAGGGGAAGAGGCGGGGGTGTTTCTTTCCGCCCTGCGGCGGAGGATCCAGTACTTGGAGCTCTTTGAGGGAACCGCCGCGGGAAACCCCGAAGCCCAGATCCGCTGTAACGCCTATGTGGCCCTGGCTCCGTACCCGGAAAAACCGGAAACCTTTGTGAAGCTCCGGAACCTTAATTCCCTTAACTTTGTCTGGAAGGCCACCAACGCGGAGCTCTCCCGCCAGGAAGAACTGCTGGCGGCGGGGAAAAAAATAACCGGCGAAAGCAGGCTCTGGAACGAGGCGAAAAACGCCACCGAATCGTATCACCTTAACCGGAAGGCATGGTCCCGGTATGAGGCGGCGGATCTGCCCCCGTTCCACGGGGAGCCGTACCTTCCCGGCGGGGAAACCGCCGAGCTGCCCGAGGACCGGCGGGACCGGCTGATAGCCCGCTGTGCCCTTACCTATTATCAGGCTGAATTTATCTGCGACGAACGGTCCCGGGCGGATTACTTTGAAAAAACCGCCGCCCTGGGCGCGGACCCGAAGGAGGCGGCCCGGTGGATGGCCTCCTGGGTGTTTAAGGAAACCCGCCGTCTGGGGCTTTCCCTGGCGGATTCCCCCCTTTCCCCCGGGCGCTTTGCCCTGGTCCTGGCCATGCTCAGGGACAAACGGATCCACGGGATCATCGCCCGGCGGATCATTACCGCGGTGCTGGAAAGCGGCGCGGACCCCGAGGACCTTGTACGGGACCGGGGCTGGGAACAGCTAAGCGATCCCGGGCGGATCCGGAATCTGGTCCGGGGGGTGGTGGCGGCAAATCCCGGCGAGGTCCGGCGGATCCGGGAAGGGGACGCCGGGCCTATCCGGTACCTGACGGGGCTTATCATGAAAGAAACCGGCGGCCGGGCGGAACCGGCCCTGGTGAAGGATATTTTACGGGAAGAGCTCCACGTTTCGCTGGTATACGTCCTTGCCATGGGCGGGGCAATCTCCGGCAGGGTCGGGGAGGACGGAACGGTGGAAAGCGGCGATGAGGATGTCCTTAAGGAACTTGTCCGGGGGGATTCGGAGCAGGCGGTCAAGGTCAGGATCGAATCCATCCCCCTGGGCCGGATGCTCTCGGAAGAGATAGTCCCCTCGGACTGGGCCTCGCTGATCGAAACCATCGCGGACAAGATCAACTCCGGTACCGCCAACGGCATCGTCGTTACCCACGGTACCGATACCCTGCCCTATACTGCGCCGATCCTCTACTGGCTCTTTGCCGACGCTGCGGCCCCGGTGGTCCTGGCCGCTTCCTCAACCCCGCCGGGGGCTTCCACCGAAGCGGAACGGACCATGAAAAAAGCGGTCAGGCTGGCGCTGAACAAAAAAAAGGGCGTCTATGTGGTTCACGGGGGGCGGGTTCTTTCCCCCCTGAATTTAAAATTCGAAAGGATCGGCGGGGACTGCTTCCGGAACTGGAACATGGTTTTTCCGGTATTTGAGGGAAACTCCCTTCCGGGAGGTATCCTGGAGGCGGACCGGTATGTGCTGTCCCAGCTTCTGGAGGACGCGGTGAACTCCATGTGCGTGATCCGGATCTATCCGGGGCTCCGTTCGGATTACCTTATTTCCCTGATGGAAAAGGGGGTTAAGAATTTCTTCCTGGAACTTTTCGACACCGGCACCGCGGGATTCAGGGAAGGCCCCTATTCCCTTAAACGGGCCTTTGCCGCGGGCAGGCGCCGGGGGGCCCGGTTTTACTGCAGTTCCCAGCAGGAAGGGATTGTGGATTTTTCCGGCTATGCCACTTCCAGGGAACTGTGGAAGGGCGGGGCGGTGCCCATGGGGGCCTATACCACCGAGACCGCGGTGGCCCGGTTCCTGGCGGCCAGTATCATCGCCGACAGCGAGGAAGAGCGGGCCGGGTTAATGGAAGCGGAAAAGGACTTCGGCCTGGGGGAAATCGAGGGGGCGTCGGTTTTTGATCTGGACTAACGGGAATTCCGGCGGCGGGACGGCCAGGGCCACAGGGCGGCCAGGACACAGGCCAGGAATTCCGCCGGACGGAACGCTTTAGTACACCACGGTAATTCGTTCCGCCGCGGCCCGGTGCCGCAGCTTGATCAGCAGGGTCTGCTCCGCGGCGGAATAGGCCCAGCCGGAAGCGTCGTAGCGTTCAAACTGGGGATCCTGGGGATAATCCGTTCCGTTAAACCGCAGGGCTGTAAAGGGCCGGATGCCCCGGATTAACAGGTAATGGGTTTCTCCCGGCGGAAAGTTTACCGTAATGTCCAGGGTGTTTTGGTCCGGAACGCCGCTTATGGAAGAGGCCGCGGTCCAGGCCCACAGGCCCTGGCCGAGGAACTGGGCCCTGGCATAGGAATCGCCGGCCCGGCAGATGCGGTATATCCGGCGGGATCCCAGAAGGCCGCCGCCGGGTTTTGCGGCGATGTTTTCCGCGGTCCGGACCAGGATCCGGGGAACGGCGCCGGTGCCGTCCGCCAGGGACAGTACGGAAAGGATCAATGTTCTTCCCAGGGAAGTCTTGATGGGGTCGCCGTAACGGAGCAGCGCGCTGCCCAGCCGCAGGTTCAGTTCCGTGTCCGCCTCGTCCCCGGAAAATGCCAGGCTGCCGGCGGACCGGCCGGGGCTTTCGTCCCGGCCGCCGGGAGGAATTTCCCGAAGGCTTTCGGTAACAACATACATCGCCTGATCGATGAACCGCTCGTAGGGATTATTCCTGCCCGGGCGGTACTGTTCCCAGCCGGGCCTGCCCTCCAGGAATCCCGCGGCCTGTTCGACGGTCATTTCCGAGGGATCAAAGGTTCTGAGCATTTCCGCCGCGTCGTCCATCAGGTTGTTGTACGAGCGGACCCCCAGAAATTCGATGGTATGGAATTCCTTCAGAAAATCCAGGGACTTTTCATTAAAAAGCCGGGCAAACCGGGCGGACCGTTCCCGTTCCGCCGCCGCCAGGGAACGCAGCGCCCCCTCCATTCTGCCCACGTAGGCCGACGCTTCATAGGATGAAAGGGCCGGATTGTAGGACGCGTACGCCGCGATGGCGGCGGCCTTATAGGTACCCCGCTTAAGGGCCTCGCTCATATAGGCGCTGATCATTTCCCCCCGTTCGGCCTCGCCGGTCTCCGTTCCCGGGGAGAGCGTTCTGTTCCAGAACGAATAGGACCGATCCAGCCACAGGCTTACGGAGGCTTCGTACTCTTCCCCGTTCATTGCCGCGGGAAGGAAAAAGTCCTGGGGACTGGCTGTCGGCCGGTCCGGTACAACCTGGTAGCTTATGCCAGGATTGATCGGTTCCAGCAGGATATGTCCCTCCCGGATCTCCCGGCTAAAGGCATACCTGACCCCGCCGGCGTTCAACAAAAAAGAGGAATTGTTTTCCGTAACGCGGCTGGTGGCCAGGGGGATAAAGGGAAACCCCAGGGAATCGTATTCCGGGCCGGAAAAATCGGACCGGATCACCAGTTCGATGGTTCCGCCGGTATACTGGGTGGCAAAGAACAGTTCCGGCCCCCCGGGGAATTCAAAATAAACGCCGTTGTCGGTCAGGGTCATCAGCCGGGGCCGGACTGCGGAACCCGCCAGAACCGCTTCCCCGGGACGGAATTCTATGCCGCCGAAAAAGACGCTGACCGGGCCTTCCAGGGGATAGGTATTGGGCATCCGGACCGCGGGCGGGGTTCCGTAGGAACCCTGGATCACCAAATCCCCCGCCCGCAGGGTAAAGTTTGTTTTCTTTCCAAACTGAAACTGAACCAGCAGGGTAAACAGTACCGTAAAGAGGACCAGGAAAAGCAAAAACCGGGGAACGACAGGCTTTCTCACCCTTCCACCATATCCTATCCGGCCTGCTTTAGGCAACTTGTGGAAATACCGATTATCTACTATGAAATCCAAACCGAAAAACAAACGCTTTTCCCGTATCTTCGTCCTGCTGGCCGCGGCGGTTCTGGCGTGGGCGGTTTCCTGCCGTTCCGAACCCGGACCGAAACCCGCGGAAAAACCCGCCCGGCAGAAACCCGGAAAAACGGATACCGCCTCACTGCTCCTCCGGATCTCGGAACTCCAGGCCAAAGGTGATTATGAGGGCGCCCTGGTCCTCTTTGACGCCATCGATCCCCGGGACGGGGCGGCAAAGGAAATCAGGCTCCTTAAGGCCTCAGCCTGCCTTTCCGCCGGTAAAATCAGTGAAGGGTCTTCCATCGCGAAGGACATCCTCGCCGGGGAACCGGAGGACACGGCGGCCCTGCTGGTCCTGGCCGCGGCGGAAGAAGCATCGGGCAGGACAAAGGAACAAAAGGCCCTGCTGGAACGGATATTAAAGCTGGAGAACACCAACGTGCCCGCCCTGGTCTCCATGGGCAATCTGCTGGTCAGGAACAATTCCGTCCGGCTGGCCGGACCCTACTACGACAAGGCCCTGGCGGCGGAGCCGGATAACGGCGAAGCCCTGCTGGGGCGGGCCTGGGTATACCGGAATAACCGGGATTCCAAAAACGCCGAGGCCCTGCTGAACAGGGCGGTAACCCTCTATCCCGCCTGGGCCATGCCCCTCCATGAACGGGGCCGGCTCTACAAATCCGCGGGTTTTCCCCGGGAAGCCCTGGCCGATCTGGACAAGGCAAAAGCCCTGGAACCGGACAATTACTTTATCGCCTGCGACCGGGGAGACGCCCTGGCGGATATGAACCGCAAAAGTGAAGCCCTGGAGGAATTTGAACGGGCCGTCAAAATTGATCCGGAATATTTTCTGGCCTATGTGTACAGCGCGGGGATCAAGGATGAACTGGGGGACTATGACGGAGCGGAACGGGACTATGAAAAACTCTCCCTGCTGAATCCCGATTATTACTTTGCCTTTGAAGGACTGGGCATGCACCTGATGCGCCGGGGCGACTGGCTTGCCGCGAAGGACGCCTTTGTGGAAGCCTATAAACGGGCCAAAACCGACGAAGGCTCCTACGCTCTTTTGGCCGCGCTTAACTGGATGCGGGGCGGAAAACTCCAGGATCCCAGGCTTCTTCTGGAAGACGTCCTGCGCAAGGTCCAGCGGGATTCCCTGGAATACTGGATGCTCCGGCTCTACCACGATTTGGTGGGGGACGCGGACATTGTGATCCGTATCGACAAGGAAAAAAACGGGATCCTGAAAGCCCGGATGCTCTACTACCTGGCGAACTATTACGATATCCGGGGCAACAAGCGTCTGGCGGACCGGTACTTTTTACAGGTCAGGGAATTGAATGTCAAGGGCATCCCCGAGTGGCGCCTGAACGAATGGGCCCTGGAAGAACGGGGACTGGCATTGAAGGTGAATTAACGGTACATTGTTGTACATGGCCGATACCCGAATGATCGTACGGGCGGGAGACCGGGAAATTATCCTGGTGGGGACCGCCCATGTTTCCAAGGAAAGCATCGACGAAGTGCGCTCTTCCATACAGGAAGAGAAACCCGACATGGTCTGCGTGGAACTGGACGAGGGCCGTTATGCCTCCATGAATAACAGCAATGCCTGGGAACGGCTTGACGTTGCCAAGGTCTTTAGGGAAGGAAGGGGATTTCTTCTTATGGCCAACCTGGTTCTGGCGGGTTTCCAGCGCAGGCTGGGGAGCGGACTGGGGGTTAAGCCCGGGGAAGAAATGAAAACCGCGGTAAAAACCGCGGAAGAGCTGGGTATACCCTGTACCCTCTGTGACCGGGAAGTGCAGACAACCCTGCGCCGGGCCTGGTCGAAGTGCGGCCTGTGGGCCAAATCGAAACTGCTGGCCTCCCTCCTGTCCAGCGCCTTTACGACGGAAAAACTCAGCGAAGAGGAAATAGAAAATTTAAAGAAGCGCAGCGAACTGGACGGCATGATGAACGAGCTGGCGTCGTACCTGCCGGCGGTGAAGGAAACGCTTATCGACGAGCGGGACCGTTACCTGGCGGCAAAAATCTGGACCGCCGGGGGAAAGCGGCCCCTGGCGGTGGTGGGGGCGGGCCACATGGAGGGCATCAGGGCCCGGCTGGAAGCGATAGCCGCGGGCCGGGAAAATGCCGGCGTGGCGGAACTGGACAAGATCCTCTCTCCGGGGATCTTCGGTCGCGTCGTTCCCTGGATTATCCCCGTCCTTATTGCCGCCCTTATCGTTTACAGCGTGTATAAGCTGGGGGCCGTGGCAAGCCTGCCCATGCTGTTCCGCTGGATCCTCTGGAACGGGGGCCTGGCCGCCCTGGGAACCCTCTGCGCCCTGGGGCATCCCCTGTCAATCCTCGTATCCCTGGTAGGCGCTCCCGTCGCCACGGTAAATCCCTTTGTGGGGGTGGGCCTTTTTTCGGGACTGACCGAAGCCACGATCCGCAAGCCCCAGGTCCGGGATGCGGAATCCATCAACGACGACATCGGCAGCCTGGGAGGAATTTACCGTAACCGTATTACCCGGGCGCTGCTGGTGTTTTTCCTTTCCTCCATTGGGGGCATCGTCGGAAACATCCTTTCCATCCCCTCCATCCTGGGGGAATTGTTAAAGTAGGGGAACGGTTTCGGTAAACCGCCAACGGTCGGCAGAGGACGTCGCCGTCGTCGGCTGTTAGCCCTACTTCTTCCCCGAATAGAGGGTAAATTCCATCTTCGCCTTGTTTGCCTTAATCAGGTTAAACCACAGGACTTTCTTTTTGGCAATCACCGGGCTTTTGCGGCCTATGGCCTTCAGTTTTTCATAAATTGCCGCGCCGTTTTTGGCGGCCTGGTAGGTTTTTAAATACTGGCCCTGGTATATCTGAAGGGCCTTTTCTTCTATCTCTTTGTCAATGGCCGCTTCGTAGGTTTTAAGGAGCAGATCGTATTTATCGGTGATCCCCGTAAGGTAATCCAGAATCAGCCGGTCGTAGGAAGGAATCAGTTCGATGATCCCGGCAAAATCCTTAAGGAACGCCACCGCCGCGCCGTAATCCTCGTCCTGGGAGTAGGCTTTAAGGGCAAGACGGCAGAGCTGCATAAAGGAATCGTTGTTGATACTGATCATCCCGTGGATGGGTTTTTTGGGAGTTACGGTAAACCGGGGCATCGCCGAAGCCGTTTTCACAAGCAGATCCATCAAATCCAGGTAGATCCGCTGTTCCCACAGGGATTCCCGGATGGAACCGAAGAGCCGTACCAGTTCCTCGCTGAATTGTTCCTTGTACCGTTCTTCTTCCTTAAAAACCACTTCGCAGGTGGGGATCATCACCCCCTTAAATTCAATATGGCCGGTATCAAAAAAATACACCGCTCCGTTTTTAACCAGGGAACACTTGACGGTCTGGTTCTCTTTCATAAAGTTCATCTGGACCTGTTTGGCTACCATGATCCGGCTTTCCCGGGAAGAAAGCTCGTTGGCCCTGGTCTGGAGCCGGGCGCCGGAATTGAGCAGGAACCCCGCCAGGTTTCCCTTTTCGGTAATGATCAGGGGGCTTTGGGTATTGCCGCCGGTGATCCCGGCGGAACATTTAAAGACCGGCAGGGCTTCCGCGTTGCCCTGCCTCCGGGTGGGAATGTGGGGATCGTCCACATAGCTGGTTTTGCCAAAGTAGTCCATAATCGCCAGGGTAACCGTTACCGCGTCGGTGGCGCTGGCGGCGACCACCACCATCTCGTCCCCCCGCTCCCGCTGGCTTACCGCCTGGCAGTAGGTGGAAATCCGCCGGACCTCGGTATTCATGGCCCAGTCCAGGGTATGCATCATGGACAGGTTTTTCCGGGAATCCATGCAGAATTTGGTATACCCGTGGATGTCCAGCATCGCCACGTACAGATTCGATATTTGCAGGGTATCCTTCAGATCCCCCGCCTCGGGAAAATGCTGATCCGGAATCACCAGTTCCCGCCAGAGCCGTTTGTGGCTTTGGAGGGTCATGTCCGAAAAAAAGCCCCAGTTAAGGCGTTTTAAAAACTCAAAACAGCGCATGATCACCGGGTGGATCCGGGTATCCTTGACGATGGGAAGCACAAAGGCCTTCAGCACGGAAAACGCGGTAAATTCCCTGGCAAGGATCTTCTCGCACAGAAAAGAGAACAACTCATATTCCGAGGTATTTTCGTTATATTCGCTTAAGTCTTTCACCGGATTATCCTTGCTTTAGTATAGTACTTTCCGGGGCTTTGGCATAGTATGGAAAGCATGATACGGAATCTGACGGAAGCCGAGTGCCGGCAGGCCATGGAACAGGGGGAATTTGACGCTTCCCTGGTTCAGGGCAGTGCCGCCCTTATCCTGACCCAGAGCTGGTGCCCCCAGTGGAAGGCAATGAAGGCGTACCTGGAAGAGGCGGAACGCCGTTTTCCCGGGCTGACCATTTTGTATGTGGAGTACGACACAAGCCCCTGGTACGAGGCCTTTATGGAGTTTAAGGAACGGCGCTTTGACAACCGGGAAATCCCCTATGTCCGCTATTACCGGGACGGAACGTATACCGGCCAGAGCAATTATGTTCCCCTGGAAGGTTTTCTGTACCGCCTTGGCCTGGAATAACCCCGCCGGCGCGGACATCCGGATCCCGGGGCGGCGGCGGACAGCCGGAGGGTTTAAAAAAAACGCCGCTTAAAGGGCAGTAAGTTCTGGTTAAAGGACAGCAAGTGTTGTATATTTTAGAAGAAAACCATGGAAACCGCAGCTTTTTTAAATGATTCAGGAATCGCCCTTACCGAGGCCCACCGGCCCGACGAAGCCATACCCCTGTTCCGCCGGGCGCTGGTGATGGAGCCCGGGAATCCCCTGTTGTGGCTCAATCTGGGCATAGCCCAGCAGCATACCGGCAATTACGAAGAAGCCCTGGACAGTTTCCAGCGGGTATTAAGCATCAGCGACGATATGGAAGAAGCCTGGCTTTCCATGGGCCTTATTTACTATGAACTGGAACAGTTCGAACTGGCGGAAGAGTGCTACCACAGCGCGTTAAGCCGGAACACGGGCTCCCCCAAAACCTGGAACAATTTAGGGGTCCTTTACTTTGTGGAGGGGAGTTACGAGGAAGCCCGCCGCTGTTTTGAGGAAGCCGTGGCCCTGGCGCCGCTCTACGGGGAAGCCCTCTGTAACCTGCGGGATACCTGCAGGGAACTGGAAGACTACCGGGCCGCGATGGAATTTGAGCGGACCCTCTCGGAACTTGCCCGGTCCGGGGACCGCCGGTTCTGCGGCCGCTAGTTCCGGCATGAAATTCCTCTACGTGGCCGAGCTGGTGGGAAAGGCCGGCATCTATGCCCTAAAAAAAACCCTGCCCGAACTGAAACGCCGGCGGGGGATTGACTTTACCCTGGTATGCGCCGACGGCGCCACCGGCGGCAGCGGCCTGGGCCGGAACCACGCCGCGTATATCCGCAAGATCGGCGCGGACGTCATCACCACCGGGGAATGCTGCTTTTACAAAAAGGATCTCGTGGAAAACTGGCCCAAACTGCCCTACGTACTGCGGCCCTGTAACCTGGGTGCCGCCTCCCCCGGTTCCGGCCGGCGGGTATTCAACCGCGCCCCCTGTCCGGTGGCCGTGCTGGTGCTCCTGGGAACAAACTTTAACCGCCTGCGGGTTAACAATCCCTTCGAGGACCTAAAACCCCTGCTGGAAAAACTCCGCTCCGAAACGCCCCAGGTGATTGTTGATTTCCACGCCTGGGCCAGCGGCGAAAAACGCACCTTTTTTGCCGCCGCCGCGGGCCTCTGTACCGCGGTTATCGGTTCCCATAACCGGGTCCAGACCACCGACGAAGAAGTGCTGCCCGGCGGCACCGCGGTAATCTGCGACGCGGGAAGAACCGGCAGCGCCGAGTCCGTGGGAGGTACCGATACCTCCGAGCGGATTAAGGAATACCTGACGGGGATTCCCCACTGGACCCGGGAAGCCTGGGACAAACCCGAACTCCAGGGGCTTATCGTGGAATCCGGCGGCGACGGCCGGGCCCTGAGCGTCGAACGGCTCCGCATACCGGTTGCCCCCCCGGAACAAACAGGGCAGGGAGAAGGATAAACGATGAAAACGCAAAATTACATTGACCTGGGAACAATCTTTGACGAGCTCTTCAACGCCGCCAGCGAGTTCCGCAGCGAATTTCAGAAAAGCCTGAATGAATTTTCCGGCCGTCCCGGTTACGGCCCCGGCGGTTTTCGCAGGGGTCCCTTCGGGTTCTGCTTTGACGAAAACACCGATTATTATCCGGGCTTTTCCTACCCCCCCATGAACGTCTACCTGACGGAAGACAAAAGCCTTAACTTTGAATTTGCCCTGGCGGGCTTTGACGAGAAGAACATCAGCCTGTCGTTCCAGGGGGATTACATGGTCTTTTCCGCCAAAATCGGGGACGACGGGCGGGAAAGCGCCGGGCAAGAAGGCGGAGCGGCGGGGGAAGAGCCAAACCTCCGGTACCTGAAACGGCGGCTTAAGCTAAAGGACATCGACAAACAAAAGTACTTTGTCCCCCTGGATAAATACGCCCAGGAACAGGTAAAGGCGGTCTTTAAAAACGGCATCCTCCGGGTAACCGTGCCCCCCAAGGAAGAGCAGAACCAGAACGGCGGCGTCAGAATCGACATCATCAAAGAAGGAAATTAATTTTACCCCGGACAGACACGGACCAGCGCGGACCTGTCGTTTCAATTCCACGTTTTTGTCCGTTCTGTCCGCGTGGTCGAACCGAAGGTTCGTCGCGGTTGAATTCTTACATTTAGGGAGCGGTTCTGTCCGGCAAGGTCCGTGGCGGGGCCTTGCTTTATTACTCGCTCCGTGGTAGTGTACATCCATGCTGCGTGTAAATCCCGGTAGTACCCCAGACATAACATCTAACGGCCCCGTAATTCCTTATATAACAAGGAGTTATTGGGGGGGGGGG
>JAISBN010000128.1 GCA_031266175.1 Treponema sp.
AACTTGTCCCAGGGCTCCGCATCTCCCGTTATCAGGTTTTCATTTATCCCGTTGGCCCGCAGCATCCGCCATTTGTAATGATCGCCGTAGTGATTCTCCCCCAGCCACATATAGGCCAGGTCGGGAAAACGGCGATCCTCCGCAATTTCCCTGGGGTTCAGGTGGCAGTGGTAGTCGAAAATCGGTTCTTCTGCGGCCGCTTCGTGGTAAAGCCGCCGCGCCGTGGCGGAATTCAGGAGAAAATCCTTGTCCATAAACGCTTTCATCGTTACCTCCATATCCGGTTAGCTTTGAAGGGGCCCCGGCCTGCTTTTCGGCTTATCCCCGTCTAATTTCTCGGCAATTTCACAACTGTTTTGGAGTTGTTTCACATCGGTTTCACGGCTATTCTGCGTTTCTGCCGGACAAAAACGCGGGACCCTAAAAACAGGCGGCCCATAAGGGCGGCTATGATCTGCTGAAACAGGATCCCCAGCAGGGCCGGCAGGGCGGCTTGCTCCGGGAAAAATTCAATCGCGATAGTGGCGGCAGCGCTGATGTTGCGGAGACCGGTGGAAAAGAAAACCGTAACCTGCTTTTCAGGACTCAGGGAACTCAACATCCCGATAGCACGGGAAACACCGTAGGAGACAAGGGCCAGGAAAACGCAGACCCCCGCGATAATCCAAACCTGGGGATCGGCAAGATGGACCTTGGGAGCCGCCGCCGCGGTGTTCGCGGCGATAACCAGGATAAGGCAAAACTTGGCCAAAGGATTAAGCCAGGGACTGATCAGGCGGGGAACTTTCCCCCGGCTTATCTCATTGGTCCCTATGCCGATCACCGTGGGGACCACCACCATCAGCACCAGGGACAGGGCTATCCCCGGCATGTCCAGGGCCGCGCTGGTTCCCAGCAAGGCCGACATGGTAAAGGGCGTTATCAGGGGGGCAGCGATGGTGGCGATAAGAATCAAAGCCAAAGCCAGGGCCTTGTCCCCCCGATACATACTGACCCAGATAAAACCGGACACCGCCGTCGGTATGGAGTAGAGCAAAACATAACCGGAAATAATGCCCCCCTCGTCCCGGAAGACAAGGGTAGCAACAAAAAGCGCCGTCAAAGGCATGACCACATGGGAAGCGGCAAAGACAAGGACGATGGGCAGGGGGTCCCGCAACGCCAGACCAAATTCCCGGACTTTAAGATTAATGGCCCCGGAAAGGGTCATGACAGCAAAAAGCCAAGGGACAAAGGGCCGTAGAGCGCTAAAAATGCCGGGCAGCAAAAAGCCCAGCGCCACCCCGGCAGGAGTAAGAATGGGCATCGATTTTTCAAGCCAGACATTCAGGACCTGGGCGTATTCCGCAGGCCCGCGGTGATTGTCCATCGGACCACTATAAAGGATATGCCCCTATGGGTAAATGCGCCTCCGTCCGGTAACAGGATAAGGCTTTTCCCCTCTTTTTTTTGGGCGCATTTTTTGCTGCCGCAAAAAACCGGGCTATCCGCTTCAATTCCTCGACCCCCGGCCAAACTTGACCTCCTACCCCTCAAAAGCATCCCCCTACCGTAGCTGATTTACCCATGTGTATACCGCAGAGCCGGGGGTCTGCGGTATTTCCGCTTCTATCCCTTGCGCGAATTCCTCACTTAACAACATAGCGCACCTTATCACCGTGAGCGCCGACAACTTCCTGCTTTTTGGGATTAACCGTTAAATCCATGCCTTCCAGGGGGTACGCGCCCAGAAGGACATCTTCCTCATCGGGGAGGACGAGCGCTTCGCAGGCGGTCTTCCGGTCTTTCCAGCGGACCTCTACATATTCGGTTATCCCGCCGGGAACCGTCCCCCCGCCATTTCCTGGAGTTTGCGTAGCAAACTCCGAGGCGAAAGCCATAGGCTTTCGCCAGGTTTCGGTGACTTCCTCCACAATTTGGCCGCCGGCTGGCCTGCCTTGCGTGAACCGGGGCCTTGGGGTAAATTTCAGAGGCTGGGGGTCTGGATGAAGAACGTTAAAAACGCCGTGGTACTGGTAACCGGCAGCGGTATCGGGCGGCTCATGGCCCTAGATTTTGCGGAACGGGGCGCCAGGGTGGTAATTTGGGATCTTAACGCGGGGGCCCTTAAACTGGTTCAAGAAGAAGCCGCCGGAAAGGGCCTTTCGATCCGGGGGATGATCTGCGATATTTCCAACCGGCAGGAAGTCTATGCCCGGGCGGAACGGCTTACCGGCGAGATGGGGCCCGTAGACATCCTGATCAATAACGCCGGCATTGTTCAGGGCAGGCCCCTGTTGGAAACCCCGGACGATTTTATAGAAAAAACCATGCGGGTAAATGTTCTCGCCCTGTTCTGGACCGCCAAGGCCTTTCTGCCCGCGATGATACAACGAAATTCCGGCCATATCGTAACTATCGCTTCCGCCGCGGGACTCATCGGCGTGCGGGGGCTTACCGATTACTGCGCCAGCAAATTCGCGGCCGTTGGTTTTAACGAGTCGATCCGCATGGAACTGCGGCGGACCGGGATCAGAACCACGGTCGCGTGTCCCTTCTTTATTGATACCGGCATGTTCAGCGGGGTTAAAACCCGGTTCCCCCTGCTGCTTCCCATCTTAAAAAGTTCCCGGACTGCGAAAAAAATTGTGCAGGCCGTACTAAAAAATAAAGAGCTCTTGATACTGCCCCCCTTCGCGGGGTCAACACTTATTCTGCGCCTCTTTCCTCCTCGCCTGTTCGATGCGGCGGCTGATTTTTTTGGCATTAACCACGCCATGGACGAATTTAAGGGAAGGAACGGACAGTAAGGGGGAAGGCATTGGATAATAATACTGTTGATATTGCGGAAACAATAGAAAAGGCGCGGAAGGCCCAACAGTTATGGGCCGCCCTGCCCTACCGGGAACGGGGGCGAAAACTTACCGGGGCCTCACGCTGGCTCTGTACCCATATTGACGAGGTGGTGGAAACTATCCACCGGGAAAACGGCAAACTCCGGATTGACGCCCTGGCGGCGGAAGTCCTGCCGGCGATCATGGGGATAGACTATTATATAAGGCGGGGCCGTTCTTTTCTGAAACCCCGGAAACTCGCCGGCGCAAGCCTTTTGATGTTCAACAAGCGCAGCCGCCTGGAATACCGGCCCTGGGGGGTGGTGGGGATCATCTCCCCCTGGAACTACCCCTTTGCCATCCCCTTTTCCGAAGTGGTCATGGCCCTGTTGGCGGGGAACGCCGTGGTCCTCAAAGTGGCCGCCGCCACCGCCGCCGTGGGCCGGTTACTGGCGGAACTCTTCGCCGCGGCGGAACTCCCCCCGGGGCTCTTTACCCATGTGGAAATTCCCGGCCGGGAAGCGGGCCCCGCCTTTATCAAGGCCGGAAACGCCGGGGTGGATAAACTTTTTTTCACCGGCTCCACCGCCGTGGGCCGGGAACTCATGGCCCTGGCAGCGCCCCGGCTCCTCCCCCTGGTGCTGGAACTGGGAGGGGCGGACGCGGCGATAGTCCGGGCCGGCGCGGACCTGGACCGGGCCGCCGCGGGTATCCTCTGGGCGGGCTATTCCAACACCGGCCAGTCCTGCGGCGGAGCCCAGCGGATTCTGGTACACCGTCCCGTTTACGGCAGCTTCCTGACTAAACTCTGCGCCCTGGTTTCCAGCCTGCGCCCCGGCTGGGGCGAAGACGCGGACCTGGGACCTATGACCAGCCGGGAACAGAAGGAAAAGGCGGAAGCCCAGATCGCCCGGTGCCTTACCCTGGGGGCCAGAATAGCGGCCCGGAGCCCGGCCTATGACGGAGATACCGGACCCTTCGCAGACCGTTTTTCCAGGGCCGTAGTCCTTGCCGATGTAAAACCCGGCATGCCGGTCCTGGAGGAGGAGATCTTCGGCCCCGTAACCGCGGTGATCCCCGTGGAAGACGATGAGGAAGCCCTCCGTATCGCCAACGATTCCCCCTACAGCCTTACCGCCTCGGTCTG
>JAISBN010000002.1 GCA_031266175.1 Treponema sp.
ACCGGTGTTTACTTTGGGGGGTTTAAATTTGTTTTTTGCAAGGGGGTAAACGCGGGGCCTGAAAACTATAAATTTATTGCAGATTAATAATACCCCCCCCCCCCCCCCCCCCCCCCAACATCTGTTAAGTACTTTTTTTCTTTCCCATACATTCTTTTTAATTTCTTTAAAATACGAAAACCCCGGTATCAAAGGCCGGACACGCGCGTCCCCCGGATGTTATCCGGGGCAGATCTTTGAACCGGGGTTTTTGTATTGTACTCATCCCAGAGGAGGGAATACAAGATGAAGAAAACGCTTTTATTGGGAATAGCCCTGGCGGTTATTCTGGTCCCCGGAGTTATGGCCCAGGCATCACGCGGCCTCGATAGCACTTCGGCCCCGTCCATGAAGAACACCGCGACCGGAGGGCTTTGGGGCAACGATATGGACAACGCCCAGGACGTGAACGACTACCAGGACGTGGAATTCGACAAATTTTTCGCGTTCCTGACAGGGACCAGTACCGGAATTTCCGGCGGGTTTGCCAAGAATTTCAGCAGTATCTACGTGGGAATCTACTATACCGGTTCCCTGGTAAGCGGTAACAGTTCAGAAGGAACCAACGCCGCCGGGGACAGGGACGATACGGGGACTACTGACGTCGGCTTTGCCTTTACCGACAATCTCTACGGCCTGATCGGAACCCCGGTGGGCGGTTTTAAGCTCGGCATCCTCTCCGATTTCCGTTCCAACGAGGATAAAACTACCGCGACAAAAATAACGATGAAGGCCGGAAGGCTCGGCCTGGGCCTGATCTGGGGAAAGAACTTTGACGTCGGCCCCGGCACCCTGAAACCGGAGATCGGCATCCTCTACGGCTTCAACCCTGCGGAAACAAAAACAACAACCTTCGCTACCGACCTTACTACCACAACCAACGGAGGTTACGCTCCCCTGCAGCTGCTGATCCAGGGGGATTATGTGTTCCCCGAAAACGGCGGCAGACAATCGGTGATTAGTTTTTCAGAACTCTTTGACTACCATATTTTTCAGGATCCGACAGCGAAAAGGTCTCCCGCACTCGGTCTCGGTCCCGATACTTCATCATCTACAACCCGGAAAGGGAAGGAGTGGGACAATACCCTGTCCCTGGGCTTTAAGAGAACCTACGAGCTTGACGAAAAGTTTTCCGTAGCCTGGAACGCAGAGGGAGTATTCTCCTATAGTACGTCGGATACAGAAGCGGAAACGGAAGTAAAAACGCCCGGTTCTACCACCACAACCCACGCCTACGGGGATACTACCACCACCATCGGACTTACCCCCAGGGCCAGGCTCGGCTTTACCTACCAGTTTGTTCCCGATAAGTTTGACCTCCACGGACACGCCGGGGTACAGCTTTCCTTTACCCGCACAAAAGTATCGTCCAACGTGCCCAACAGCAAAGAGTCCACCACCACCACTAACTGGGACAACGGCCTTACTCCCTTCGCAGGGCTGGGCGGCACATTCCAGCTCCACCCCATGGCCGCGTTTGACTTTGCTATCAATACCACTACTGGAGGTGATGGGCTTTTCGGCGCAACGCCGGCTATCCAGGCTTCGGTGATCATCAAGAATTAAGCTTTCTGTTTCCTGCGTACAGGTTTTTTTTAATTTGGGGGCCGGCCGGAAGCTTTCCGGCCGGCCTTCTTTTTTTACAGCCCTTCCAGGGCCAGCCGGGCCGCTTCCTGTTCCGCGGCCTTCTTGTTCCGGCCCGTACAGGGGCCGTAGCTTGTCCCGTTTACCGTTACTTCCACCCAGAACAGGCGCTCGTGTTCCGGGCCGGTCCGTTTGACCAGCCTGTAGACTGGGTAGGCCTTGTAGAGCCGCTGGCTTAGTTCTTGGAGCCGGGACTTGTTGTCCTGGGCGGCCTTTTTGTCCAGCACCCGGTCGATTTCGGGGTTTATCCGGGGGGCCGCAAAGTCCCGGACGGCCCTGAACCCCGAATCCAGGTACAGGGCGCCGATCAGGGCTTCCAGGGCGTCGGCGAGGATCGCCCTTTTGGTTCTGCCCCCGGTTTGTTCCTCGCCCTTTCCCAGGAGCAGCGCCGTATCCAGCCGCAGCTCCAGGGCCATGCCGGAAAGGATCTCTTCGGAAACGACCACGGATTTTATCTTCGCCAGCTCCCCCTCGTTTTTTTCGGGGAACCGCTGGTACAGCAGGGACACGGCGATGGCTCCCAGCACCGCATCTCCCAGAAATTCCAGCCGCTCGTTGTTTGCCCGGAGGGGACCCGCGCGGGAAAGGGCTTTGGATTCGTTGGTAACGGAACGGTGGGTCAGGGAAAGGTTCAAAAGCTCCAGGCTTTTGAACCGTATCCCCGCGGAACGGCAAAATGAACGAAGTTCTTTTTTCCGTTCCGCGTCCGGAGGGCCCACCTTACTTCTGCTGGGATTTTATGTATTCGTAGGCGTCCTTGACGGTTTCGAATTCGTTGGCCTTTTCATCGGGGATGGAAATGCCCATCTCTTCCTCAATGGCATAGACCAGCTCATAGGTGTCAAGGCTGTCGGCGCCCAGGTCCTGACGGAACGAAGCTTCCATCGTTACCTTTTCGGCGTCAATTTCAAGTTTATCGGCGATGAGTTTTTTCATCTTTTCAAACAATTCATCCATACCTTAGGTACTCCTCTTCGATAAAGGCTTAGTTTTTGGCTTCCGGAACCATTACCTGCTTACCCCGGTAAAAACCGCATTTGGGGCAGGCTCTGTGCAGAAGGACCTTGTTGCCGCAGCCCGAACATTCCACCATGGTGGGGGGGGACAGCTTCATGTTTTCCGACTGCCGGCGCCGGGTCCTGGCTTTTGACGTTTTTGCTCTGGGTACTGCCACTTGATAACCTCACTTAGCGCCGGAAGCTTTCTTTACCCTCCGGCGATTTTAATCTAACAAAAACCGGTACTTTTGTCAATCTCACGGGACGGTAAATTTTGCCTTAAGGGCCTGTTCCACCAGGGGCGGAACCATGGCGGAGGTATCCCCCCCGAAAAAGGCCAGTTCCTTAATCGCCGAGGACCGGATCACGAAGTACCGGGGGTCGGTGGTCAGAAAAACCGTTTCGATCTCCGGATTCAGGGCCCTGTTCACCATGGAAAGTTCAAATTCGTAGGAAAAATCCCCTTCCCCCCGGACCCCCCGGATTAAAACGGGGATGTTCCGCTCCTTCAGAAAGTCCACAATAAGCCCCGTCCACAGGCCGACCAGGACATTTTTCCATGGTTTTACCAGTTCCGAAACCATCTCCAGCCGCTCTTCCGCGGAAAAGAGATGCTTTTTCAGGCGGTTTTCCGCAATTATCACGGTAAGTTCATCGAAAATAGCCGCCGACCGCTGTATAATATTAACATGCCCCAGGGTGGGCGGGTCAAAGGAACCGGGAAAAGCGGCCTTGATCATGATAACCATAAGCATACGGCAGTCCGCCGGAAGGTTCAAGCCGTCGTGTTTTCTGGCGAACGGTACAATCCCCCGGGGAATTCGGCGTGGCATACAACCGGAACCGCGAGGAGTTGACGCGGGACAGGATACAGGGTATTATACAAATATGAAGCGCTTGTATATGGTATTGATTGCCCTTCTGTGCCTGGCCGGATCCTGCGCGGATAAGCCCGCCCCCCAAAGGTCCGAACCTTCCGTCCCGGCCCCCGGACCGGAGCAGCCCGCCCCGCCCCCGCCGGTTCCTTCCGCTTCCCCCGCTTCCGCTCCCGAACCGGTTTTTGACCCCTCCAGCATTACCCAGGAAGAAAAGGACACCGCCAAGCTGGAAATTCAGCGGCTGATTCAGCGGCTTAACGGCATTATCCGGACCAGGAACTACGATACCTGGGTATCCTATCTGGACCCCGGCTATTTTGCCGCCATCAATTCCCCCGAATACCTGGACCGGGTGTCCCAATCGGCGGTGCTGGTTAAGCAAAAGATTGTCCTTGCATCCGCCGAAGATTATTTTAACCACGTGGTGGTTCCCTCCCGGACGAACGACCGGGTTGACGATATCGAATTCATTTCCCAGAACAGGGTTAAGGCCTATACCATCAATACCGCCGGTAACAGGCTAAGGCTTTATGATCTGGAAAAATCCGGAACCGGATGGAAGATAATTAACTAAAGGATGGTAAACATGAAGCGGTTTTTCCTGTTTGTAAGTATTGTAAGCATGCCCCTGTGGCTGGCCACCGGACAGCAGACAGACGAGATTTCCGTGGAGGAATCCTATCTGCAGGAATCCGTGGAAAACATGATCATCCGGGAACAGAGCCGGGCCGAAAGCAGGGAAATGAAAATGATTGCCCTGCAATATATCGGAGAAGCCCTGGACCGGGGCAATAAAAGCGAAGAAATCCGGCAGGCCCTGGAATACATGGGCCTGGAAGGGGTTTTGAACCAGGGCAGGGAAAACGGGCGGCTGATCAACAACTATCCCGACGTGCGGCGCGAAACCGCCATACATCTGGGTAAAATGGGCACCCCCGAAGCGAAGGATACCCTTTTAAGGATGATCTATTACGATAACGAACCCATGGTCCTCCAGGAAGTGGTAAAATCCCTGGCCGACATCGGCATCGATGACAACGGCCGGACGATCAGTACCATTGCCTGGATACTCCAGAAATTTGACAATACCAATCCCGATAACCTGCTGGCCCTTTCGGCGGTTGAGGCCTTTGAAAAGCTCAGCGGTTCCAACGGCGGCCTGAGGGACCCCAACGCCATCCAGATGCTTATCCGCATATCCGAGGGCCCCTATATCAGGCCCGTCCAGATGAGGGCAAAACAGGCGCTGATCAACATCAGAAAGGCCCAGCAGCAGGAACGGCAGTCCAACTAAAAGAAAAGGCCAGGTTCAGCGTTCTTTTTAATCGGGCAGGGCGGTTTCCCGGATAAGGGTCAGGGTCCTGCCGACGCACTCGTCCCAGGAAAAAGCCCTGGCCCGCTCCAGCCCTTTTTGACGGAGTTCCCGGGCCAAATCCCGGTTTGTCAGATCCACCATCCGGTCAGCCATCTCTTCCGCGTCCTGGGGGTCAAAGTAAAGGGCCGCGTGTTCCGCCGCCTCCGGCAGGGACGCCGCCCGGGCGCAGGCCACCGGCACTCCCGAAGCCATAGCCTCCAGCACCCCCAGCCCGAAACCCTCGTACATGGAAGGAAAGACCACAAAATCCGCCCCCGCATAGAGTTCCGGCAGGCTGGTGGAGGGAAAATGGCCCGTAAAAAAGATGTCGTTCCGGTACTGTGAAGCGGCGGCGGCCAGCTTAACCCGCTCCGCCTGGCTGCTGTCACCCCCGGCTAGGACCAGCCGGTGGGGATACCGGGTCCGTTCCTTAAAAATGCCGAAGGCCTCTATCAGCTTGACGTGGTTTTTAACCGGATGATCGATCCGCGACGCGTACAGTATATAGGGCCGGCGGAAACTAAAGGGCTGGATCAGCACCACGCTTTCCTCGTTCCGGGGCCGGGGGTAAAAAACGGCGTGATCCACCCCGTTGGGGATAACGTCGATCTTCGATTCCCGGACATTGACCAGATCGATAAGCTCCTGTTTGACAAATTCGCTCACCGCGATGACCCGGTCCAGGTGGCGCAGGGCGTCGGGCAGGATCATCCGGATAAGGCCCAGGGATTCCCTGGTTTTCCGGGTGCCCCAGTAGGCGGCCATATCGTGAACCGTTCCGATGGACGGACAGGGGGACTTTGAAGGGATCCGGCGGTGGGCGGCGGGGAAAAAGCAGGCCCGGTACTCCCGGGAACGGGCTAATTCCGGGTACCGGAGCAGGTGCCACAGGGTATTGGCGGTTCTTCCGTTAAAGCGGCACCGGGAAACGTATTCACAGTGCTGGGCGAAATCGGCGTACACATAGCGGTCAAAATCCCAGCCAAAAAGTTCAAACCGGGGCTCCGAGGGGGAAATCCGCTTGAGCAGCTGTACCAGATAAACACCCACCCCCGACCGTCCGCCGGAAGAAGCGAAGGTGTCTATGCCTATTTTCATAATCAAACTATACCAGTCTTCCGGGTAAAGGAAAAGGGAGCGTTTTAAACCGGGATCTTTTTCAAAACCCGGAGGTTTTGAAAACCGGGAAACCCTGAAAATCCGCCGCCTTTCCCCGGATATGAAAAATTCCGGCAAAAAAAACCGTTTCCGCCGGAATTTGCCGGTAAACCCCTTGCGACACAAGGTATAGCGTAGTATAGTAAAATAAAACCGCAACCACGCTATATATGCGGCATTACGGCTGGTTTCCCTTGGTGCGGAACTTGTGATATGATGTGAGGAAAGGTGCGCTGCCCCCATTGCGGTAATTACGACGACAAGGTAATTGAATCCCGGACCCTGGCCAACGGCGAGGCAATCCGGCGGCGGCGGGAATGTAACGGCTGCGGCTTCCGCTTTACCAGCTATGAACGGATTGAGGACAAGCCGTTTATGGTGGTTAAGCGGGACGGCCGGCGGCAGCCCTTTGACAGGCTTAAGCTGGAAAGGGGGGTGGTCCGGGCCCTGGAAAAACGGCCCGTTTCCCCCATGCAGATAGAAAGCCTGGTCAACGATATCGAGGATCAGTCCGAAATCACGGGAAGGGCAAACCATGAAATCGCCTCCCACATCCTGGGAGACCTGGTCCTGCGTAAAATCGGGGAACTGGACAAGGTGGCCTATATCCGCTTTGCTTCGGTGTACCGGCATTTTGAAAATGTTGATGAATTTGTCCGGGAAATTAAAAAATTGGGAGCCTTCGAAAAAACCGGCGGCCCGGGTGAAACCGGAAGTTCCCGAATGGAGGAAACATGATACGCAGCGTGGTAAAGCGTTCGGGAGAAATCGAGTCCTACAACAGGGATAAAATACGGAGCGCCATTGCCAAAGCCTTTACCGCGGTAGACGGGGACGCCCAGGTCCTGGACAGACTGACCTCCCGGGTTGAAGAACTGATTGTATCCATGATGAAGGACCGCCATCCCCATTCCATTCCGGCGATAGAAGAAATCCAGGATCTGGTGGAAACCGCCCTTATAGAAGCGAAGGAAACCGCCGCGGCCAAGGCCTATATCCTTTACCGGGCCCGGCATGAAGCCATGAGGGACGCCAAACGCCTTATGCTGGATATTGATTCCACCATGGACGGCTACCTGAAGCAGTCCGACTGGCGGGTCAATGAAAACGCCAACGTTAACTATTCCCTGGGAGGGCTTATCCTCCACAATTCGGGAAGCATCACCGCCAACTACTGGCTTAAAAATATCTATACCCCGGAAATCGCCGACGCCCACCGGAACGCCGACTTCCACATCCACGATCTTTCGATGTTTTCCGGGTACTGCGCGGGCTGGTCCCTGAGGCAGCTTATCGCCGAAGGCCTGGGCGGGGTGCCGGACAAAATTACCAGTACCCCCGCGCAGCACCTTTCCACCCTGATGCAGCAGGCGGTGAATTTTCTGGGCTGCCTCCAGAACGAATGGGCCGGCGCCCAGGCTTTCTCGTCTTTCGATACCTATATCGCCCCTTTTCTTAAGGCCGACAAGCTTTCCGACAAAGAAGTTAAGCAGTGCCTTCAAAGTTTTATCTTCGGGGTAAATACCCCCAGCCGCTGGGGCTGCCAGGCGCCCTTTACCAATATCACCCTGGACTGGACCTGCCCCGCCGACCTCAAGGACCGGAAGGCCGTGGTAGGGGGCGCCGAGACGGACTTCTGTTACGGCGACTGCCGGGAAGAAATGGACCGGGTAAATCGGATCTTTATTGAACTGATGCTGGAAGGGGACGCCAACGGCAGGGGCTTCCAGTATCCCATACCGACCTACAACATTACCGCGGACTTTGACTGGGAAAGCGATAATGCCCGTTCCCTTTTTGAAATGACCAGCCGTTACGGCACCCCCTATTTCCAGAACTTTGTCAATTCCGATCTGGACCCCGGGGACGTCCGGTCCATGTGCTGCCGGCTCCAGCTGGACAAGCGGGAACTCCGCAAGCGGGGAGGCGGTCTTTTCGGTTCCGACGAGCTGACCGGCTCCATCGGCGTGGTGACCATCAACCTGCCCCGGATAGGCTACCTGGCAAAAAACAGGGATGATTTTTTCCGCCGCCTGGAATACCTTATGGTCCTGGCCAAGGAAAGCCTTAAAACCAAACGGAAGGTGGTGGCCAATCTCCTTAAAACGGGACTTTTCCCCTATACCTACCGTTACCTGAGGACCCTGGACAATCACTTTAACACCATAGGCTTGGTGGGCATGAACGAATGTATCCTGAACTTTCTGGGCCGTAACATTACCATCGCCGAGGCCGAGGGCCGGGACTTTGCCCTGACGGTGCTGGACTTTATGCGGCGCAAGCTGGCGGACTTCCAGGAAGAAACGGGGGAGCTCTTTAACCTGGAAGCGACCCCCGCGGAATCCACCAGTTACCGGCTGGCAAAACATGACAAACAGCGCTACCCCACTATCATCACCTCGGGGACTTCGGAGCCCTACTATACCAACTCCACCCAGCTTCCGGTGATGCACACCGAAGACATCTTTGACGCCCTGGACCTCCAGGAAGGGCTGCAGGCCGCCTACACCGGAGGTACGGTGTTCCACGCCTTTGTGGGAGAGGCGATTGAGGACTGGCGGGTCTGCCGGGATCTGGTTAAGGCCGTCGCCCATAACTACCGGATACCCTATTTTACGATTTCCCCCACCTTTTCGGTATGCCCCGTCCACGGTTATCTGAAGGGCGAACATTTCTTCTGCCCCCTCTGTAAAGAGGAGGAAGAAGAACGGCTCCGCCGGAAAATCACCGCACTGGAAGGGGAGCGGAGAGCGGCGCTGGCGGGATAAATTACGCGCACTACAAAATGTAAGGAGAATATATGAGAAACCTTGAGGTTATTGAAAGCGAACTGTCCGTAGCGAGGGAGGCCCTTTCCCAGGTGAAGGGAACGCCGGCGGAGGTGTACAGCCGCATCGTGGGGTACTACCGGTCGGTACGGAACTGGAATAAGGGCAAACGGGAAGAGTACGGAGAGCGCTTGATGTTTAAGCCCGACGAAGCGCTGCTTGCTTCCTGCATGGCAAACCCCGCGGCCCCGCCGGCAGTTTCTCCGTCAGCCGGAGTCCCGGCCGCGGAAAAACCCGGAACCCCGGCGGAAGCCGTGGATGCCGCGGCGGAAGCCGGTGAATCGGCCCGGCTGCTGCTTTTCGTGCGGCCCGCCTGCCCCGCTTGTCCTTCCGCCAAAGCGGCGGCGGGACAGCTGGGGATACCCCTGGAACTGTACGACGCGGACACAGACGAAGGCCTGGCGGAGGCGGTCCGGCGCAACGTGCTGACCACTCCCACGGCGATACTGCTTTCCTCCTCGGGAACGGAAATGGGCCGCGCCCGGGACGCCGACGGCATAGGCCGCCTGCTGGCAGGATAGTTTCAAGATCCGGTACGTCGTTCTCCGAAAAACCAGTACGGTCGATTATCCGGGCCTCATCAGCGCGGTACTCTTTTTCCCCGGCTGTAATCTTCGCTGCCCTTGGTGTCATAACCGGGAACTGGTGCTGGACGGCGAGGATACCGGCGGCGGATTTAAAGCGGATGCGCCTAAATCCGGCAATGCTGACAACAGTGCTAGAGGCGGATTTAAAGCGAATACGTCTAAACCCGATGGTGGCGTCGACGACGATGGCGGATTTAAAGTGAATACGCCTAAACCCGGCAATGCTGACAACAGCGCCAGAGGCGGATTTAAAGTGAATGCGCTTAAATCCGGCAGTGCCGACAACAGTGCCAGGGGCGGATTTAAAGCGAATGCGTCTAAATCCGATGGCGGGGACGGCGACAACGTCGGATTTAAAGCGAATACTGATTACATCACGGTTGACGAGGCCCTTTTCCGGATTGAAAAACGCCGTAACGTACTGGGAGGGGTGGTTCTTTCCGGGGGCGAGCCTACCCTGTTCCCGAATCTGGGTAAACTTATCGTCCGCGTCAAATCTATCGGACTCAAGGTAAAGCTTGATACCAACGGCATGCTGCCCGACATACTGGAAAAGCTGTTTGCGGATTCCGCGGTCCGGCCGGATTATGTTGCAATGGATCTAAAACTTGCCCCGGAACGGTACGGGGAATTACTGCCCGGCGCCGCGGGAGACAGCGGTCCCGGCGAAATGTTAAAGCGCAGCGCCGCCCTGATCCGCGCTTCGGGGATTTCCCACGAATTCAGGACCCTTTCCCTGCCGGAGGGATACTTCGGCCCGGCGGACAGAGCCGCGCTGGTCCCGCTGGCGGGGGACAGCGTCTGGCGGCTGCGGCCCTTTGTGCCCGGCAACTGCCTGGATCCGGCGTGGAATGAAAAAGGCGGCTGAGTCCCGCATTTTCTTCAGGACTTTTGGTAAACCCGGAACCGCCGGGTATGCCGCCGAAGTTTTGGTCCGCGGTTTACCCCTTGCGCTCCACCGCCCCGGCGGGTTTCAATAGAGGAGTGACCAAGAAAGAGAAAACCTCGCTGGCCGCCTTTCTGGATATGGCGGACGATTATCTGACCGGAGCTTTCCGGCGCAGCCACGGGGAATATACTTTTAACGACGAAGCGCCGCCGGACGCCGTTCCGGCATCCGCCGGAAACGGCGCATCCGCGGATGCGGACGTGTCTGTAGACGCGTCCACGGACGGCCTGGAAGCGGTCGCGGCGGAGGTAGCCCGGTGCGAACGCTGCGGGCTTTGCGCCGCCAGGGCCAATACGGTGCCCGGCGAGGGGGTAAGCCGTCCGCTGGTGATGGTCATCGGCGAGGGGCCCGGCAGGGACGAAGACTCCATGGGCCGTCCCTTTGTGGGGCGGGCGGGGCAGCTTCTGGACCGGATGCTCGACTCAAAGGGAAAGATCGGCCTTTTCCGGACCAGGAACTGTTATATCGCCAACATCGTCAAATGCCGGCCCCCGGACAACCGCAAGCCCCAGACCGATGAAATTACCGCCTGCGTTCCCTTCCTGATCCGGCAGATCCGGATCATCAGGCCCAGGGTAATTCTGGCCGCGGGGAATACCCCGGCAAGAACCCTGCTGGACAGTACCGCCGGGATCACCCGGCTCCGGGGAAGCTTTGTCAACTTTTCCGGCATACCGCTTATGCCGCTGGAATTCACCGTTCCCCTTTTGCCCACCTTTCATCCCAGCGCCCTGCTCCGGGACGAAACCCTCAAAGCGCCGGTCTGGGAGGATCTTAAAACCCTCAGAGCCAGGCTCTGTGAACTGGACCCGGAATACGCCGCGCGGATGGCGGACATTCCCCTATGAGCGGGAACGGAAAAACCGGGCCCTCTCCGCCGGGCGCGGACGCCGCGCCGTATCTGGAAGTCATCTTTGATATCCCCCTTAAAAATTCCTATACCTACCGGATGGACGAAAAGGGGGGAGCCGCCCCGGGAAAACGGGTGATGGTCCCCTTCGGCAGAAGAGAAGCGCTGGGCTACGTTATCGGCGAACATCCGCGGCCGCCCCCGGGGCTTGATTCGGCCAAAATCAAACCCGTCCGCCGGACGGTGGACGGGGAAACAATTTTTGACGGGGCGGATATCGCCCTGGCCCGGTGGATGGCGTCCTACTACCTCTGCGGGCCGGGAGAAGCCCTGGCGGCGATGATCCCCTCCGGCAGGAGGACCGGGACGTACTCAAGCTTCTCCGACGATCCGGATGATTCGGGGACCCTGGTACTGTCCGGGGAACAGCGGGCGGCCCTGGAAGGCTTAAGCGCCATGATCCCGGGGCAGGCCGCGGGCCAGGATCCGGGCCGGTCCCGGGAACGGGGTGAAGAAACAAAGATCCCCATGGCCTATCTTTACGGCATCACCGGATCGGGAAAGACAGAGGTATTTCTGCGCCTGGCGGAACAGGTGATCGGCGCGGGAAAATCGGTCATCTACCTGGTGCCGGAAATTTCGCTGACCCACCAGACCGCGGAAGTAATCGGCCGCCGGTTCGGGACCGCCGCCGCGTCACTCCATTCCGGGATGACCGGCAGCGAACGGCTTACCGAATGGATGCGGATCCGCCGGGGAGAAGTCCGCATCGTGGCGGGCCCCCGGAGCGCCGTTTTCGCCCCGGTCCGGGATCTGGGGCTCATCATTATTGATGAGGAACACGACGGTTCCTACAAATCGGGGAACACCCCCCGGTACCATGCCCGGCAAATCGCCATGCACCGTTCCGCCGAATCGGGGGCCCTGCTTCTGATGGGTTCGGCCACTCCTTCGGCGGAAGCCTGGAAGCTGATGGCGGAGGGAACGATCCGGCGCTTCAACCTGCTCCGGCGGCTTTCCGGCGGCAGGCCCCCGGAGATTATCCCCGTGAGCCTGGCAAAAACGGAAGGGGCCTTGAGCGCCGAACTGAAAGAAGAAATCCGCGTCACCGCCCTGATGGGAAGACAGACCATCCTGTTCCTCAACCGCCGGGGGTTTGCCTACTTTTACCATTGCCGGAACTGCGGGTTTGAACTCAACTGTAAGCGCTGTTCCGTTTCCCTGACCTACCATAAAAGCCGGAACCGGGCGGTATGCCACTACTGCGGCTATGAAACGGCCCCTCCCCTTTCCTGTCCCCAATGCGGTTCCCTGGACGCGGGGTTTTCTGGTTTTGGTACGGAGTTTGTGGAAGAAGAAGTGCGGAATACGTTTCCGGCCCTGCGGATCCGCCGGGCCGACGCGGATACCACCACCAGAAAAGGAAGCCTTAAGGAAATGCTCGACGTCTTCAAAGCCGGGGGCATCGACATCCTTTTGGGAACCCAGATGGTGGCCAAGGGATTGAACTTTCCCGGACTGCGCCTGGTGGGGGTGGTCTTTGCCGACACGGGTCTCCACCTGCCGGATTTCCGGGCGGCGGAACGGACCTTCTCCCTTATCGTCCAGGTAGCGGGCCGGGCGGGCCGCTATTTCCCCGACGGCCGGGTTATTGTCCAGACCCTTCGTTTTAACGACCCCGCCATCAACCGGGCCTGCGCCCTGGACGTGGAGGGTTTTTACCGGAGCGAGCTTAACCAGCGCTCCGCCCTCAACTTTCCCCCCTACTCCCGGCTTATCCGCTTTACCCTCCGTTCCCGAAAGGAAGACAAGGCCGCCGCCGCTTCCTCACGGCTCGCGGCTATTCTGACGCCGCTGCTCCCCGGGGATGCGGAAATCCTGGGGCCGGCGGAATGTCCCATCGGCATCCAGAACGGCAGCTACCGCCGGCAGATTCTGCTGCGGGGAAAAGCCATGGGCCCCATCCACTGGTCCGCGGCAGCCGCGCTGGAACAGTACGAAAACGGCAGGGACCCCGGGGTATACCTGGAAACCGACGTGGATCCGGTCAACCTGCTCTAGCGGGCGGCAATACTGTTAGAGCCCCTCTATGTCCTTAAAATACCGGACCGTACCAACCTTAAGTTCGTCGACGGCGTCTTCATCGCAGACAATAATCGCCCGGCGGTGCATCTGCAGGCAGGACAGGGTACACATGTGGTTCACCCCCCCCTCCACCGCCTGCTGGAGCGCCCGGGCCTTGTTGTGCCCCGACACGAGGATCAGCACTTCCCGGGCGTCCATGACGGTTCCCACCCCCACGGTAAGGGCGGTGGCGGGGACCGCCTCCGGATCGCCGCCAAAAAAGCGGGCGTTGACTATCCGGGTATCCCGGGTCAGGGACTTAACCCTGGTCCGGGAACGCAAGGAAGAGCCGGGCTCGTTAAAGGCCAGGTGTCCGTCCGCCCCCGCGCCTCCCAGAAAGAGGTCAATGCCCCCGCAGGCGCTTATGGCTTCTTCGTAAGCGTCACACTCCGCCGCGGGATCTTTCGCCATGCCGTTAAGGATATGGACGTTTTCCTTTTTGATGTCGACCCGGGAAAAGAGGTTGTCCCACATAAAGCGATGGTAGCTCTGGGGATGATCCTCCGGAAGCCCGGCGTACTCATCCATGTTAAAAGTGATTACCCGGGAAAAGGACAACTGCCCCTGCTGGTGGAGCTTAACCAGCTCCCGGTAGGTTCCCAGGGGACTGGACCCAGTGGGCAGCCCCAGCACAAAGGGGTTGAGCTTGTTTTTATGCTCCGCGATTCTGCCGGCAATATACCGGGCGGCCCAGCCGCTCGCCTCATCATAGGTCTTATGGATAACCAAACGCACGTTTATCTCCTCCGGACCTTACAGATCCATATGTTTGATTTCACCGCCCGCAAGAACGGCCCGGATGGTAAAGGCCTTGTCAAATACCGTCAGGTCGGCGTCCATGCCGGGAATAATCGTTCCCTTGTGGTTGTAGCGCATTACCTGGGCGGGGTTGGAGCTGGCCGTTTTGACCGCATCTTCCAGGCTGAAGCCGAATTTAACCATGTTCTCGATCCCCCGGATCATGGTAAGTCCCGAACCGGCAATAACACCGTCCAGTTTACGCTGAAAAAATCCGTTATGGAAGACCACTTCCTCGCCGTTGGCATAAAAGGGGCCCTTTTCCTGGGCGGTGGGCTTAAGGCCGTCGGTAATCAGGACGATTTTGTCGATAGGTTTGTCCCGCAGGAGCAGCTTAAACAAATCGGGATGGACATGGGCGCCGTCGGCGATAATCTCGCAGGACATTTCCGGGTGGGTCAGCACCGCCCCCACGGCGTTGGGATTCCGCTGGTCCAGCTTGCTCATGGCGTTAAAAAGATGGGTCGCGTGAAGTATCCCCGCCTGCATGCCCTCCACCATGTTTTCGTACATCGCGTCGGTGTGGCCCGCCTGGAGTACAATGCCCTTTTTGATGCAGTACAGGGCCAGATCCCGCATGTTTTTGATTTCCGGCGCCACCGTCATGTTGACAACACGCCCCCCCGCGGCGTTCCAGAGCCGCTCCATATAGGACAAATCCACGGGACTGACCGTCTCCGGCCGCTGAACCCCCAGCTTATGGGGAGAAATAAAGGGACCTTCCAGGTGGATGCCCATAATCCGGGCGCCCGTTTCTTTTCCCATGGCCGCGGTCACGGCGGAGACCGCCTGGACCAGCACATCCCCCGGGGCCGGGTACAGGGTGGGGTTAAAGGCGGTAACCCCGTACTTTACCAAAAGCCGGGACATTTCCACAATCGAATCCGCCGCGTCTTTTGTGGAAGAAAGGACCGGATACACGGCGTCGTCGGTACCGTAACCCCCAAAGCCGTGGATGTGGGTATCGATAAAACCGGGGGAAATATACGCCCCGTCCACATCGATGATTTTAACATCCGGTTCAAAGCGGCGCTGATCAAAGCGGCGCTCGGAAAACACATCGGCTATCCGCCCCTCTTCCACCAGCACGGAACAATTTTCCATGGAGGCAAACCCGGTAAAAACCGTACCGTTATGCAGACAAATAGAACAAGCCATGCCTACAGTATAATCCGAAACAAGAAAAATGTGGAGAAAAAAACGGCCCGGCAAAAACTAAAGGGCGTTCAGGATTTCCCGGTAGTCTACGCGCTGGCTCCGGACGGCTCGGAGAGCCCTCCGAACGAAGGGACCAGCAAAAAAACCGGTAGAACGGGTTAAAAGACGGGAGTAACGGCGAAAAACAGCTATCCGTTGCAAAGAAAAAAGAAGTTATATTCGAAAACCGTAATAAAATGTAATTGCTAGAATATGTTACTAAACCGCACTGTCCAGGCATCCATGCCAATTCATAGGCTTGCGGTTTGCCGGGGAACTTTTTTTAGCTGCCGGTTTAAATTTTTTCTTTAAGAATATCGTTGATGTACTGTTCGCTTACCATCTTAAACTCCTCTTCCGTCTCCGCTTTTACTGCGCTGGTCACCGAACAGGAGTTTAAAGGCAAAGTCTACTTTTGGCAGCATGAGGTTCATGGTTGAAAGTATACCACAAAGGCCCAAAAATCACCATGAATGGTGATTTTTGAGCTTACCTCTTCTTCGCCAGGCCGTCCACTACCGCGAAAAGCTTTGTCTCGCTTTCCCGGGCCAGGGGGCCCAGGGGAAGCCGCACCGGGCCGGCGGGAAGGCCCGCCCGGTTCATCGCGGCCTTTATCGGGACCGGATTGGTCTCGATAAAGGCGTGTTCCATCAGGGGAAGGAGTTCGTAGTGGAGGCGGCGGGCTTCTTCAAAATCGCCGTCCATGGCCGCCTTGACCAGGGCTTTTGTTTTTTTGGGGACCAGGTTTGAGATGACCGAAATAAGCCCGTCGCCGCCCAGAGCCAGGAGGGGCAGGGTCAGGCTGTCGTCGCCGGACAAAACCTGGAAAGGGTTGGCGGTGTTTTTCCGGGGCCGGGCGATCCGGGCAATCACCGCGGCCATTTGGTTCACGTCGCCGGAAGCTTCCTTAACCCCGGCAATACCCGGTATGGCGGCAAGCCGTTCCATCAGCGGCGGGGGGATGTTTCTTCCCGTACGGCCGGCGATGTTGTAAATGATGATGGGGATCCCCGCGGCGGCGGCGGTTTCGAAATGCCTGATAAGTCCCGAATCGTTGGGCTTGTTGTAGTAGGGGGTTACCACCAGCGCGGCGGCGGCGCCCAGATCCCTGGCGCGCTTTACATAGCCTTCCATGTGCCTGGTAGAATTGGACCCCGCTCCGACAATCAGCGGTACGCGGCCGGCGCTTTCTTCCACGGCAATCCTGATAAGCTGTTCTTCCTCGTTATCGTCCAGGGTCGGCGTTTCCCCGGTCGTCCCCAGGGGAACAAGGCCGTCGATGCCTTCCCCGATCTGCCAAGCCACAAGCCGGCGGAATCCGTCATAGTCCACGTCCCCGTTTTCCTTCATCGGGGTTATCAGGGCGGTGTAGGCCCCCTTAAATTCTGCGCTCACGTTTACCTCCACCCTTATGGCCGGGGGCCTCTTAAACCGGCGTTTTCAGAGGCTCCGGCGAGTATGTCCTTTAATACGTCGTCCATGGTAAAGATCCCCCGGCGGCTCTCTCCCGCGGCCCGGTGGGGACCGGACCGGACCAGCCATTCCGCCGCCACCAGGGCGCCTTCCGCAAACCCTTCCCGGTTACGGGCGCTGTGGGTTATTTCGATGGTGTCCGAGGGGGAATCAAAAAACAGGGAATGACGGCCCGGCGCCGACCCTGCCCGCAGGCTGGCAAAATGGATTGTGCCGGGCTCCACCGGTTTTTGCGGCGCTCCCCAGAGCACGTCTTTTTTCCGGGTCATGGAAGCAAGCACCCGTTCCGCCAGGGTTTTAGCGGTTCCCGAAGGACTGTCCGCTTTTTTGCGATGATGAATTTCCAGCCCCCCCACGTCGTAGGCGTCAAAGGGATCCGCCAGCCTGGCGGCATAGGCGGCGATGCGGTAAAAAAGGTTTACCCCCAGGGAAAAATTCGACGACCACAGCAGGGCCGTTCCCGCCGCTTCCACCGCGGCGGAAACTTCCGGCAGCGCGTCATACCAGCCGGTGGAGCCGCAGACCACCGCTTTGCCCGCGGCCGCCGCGGTCCTGATGTTGTCCGGGGCCGCGCCGGGGCCGGTAAATTCGATTACCACGTCCGCCAGTTCCGGCCGGTACGCCTCTCTGGGCCGGCAGAGGGGATCCAGAACGGTAGCGATCATGTGATCCCGCTCAAGGGCGGCGGCTTCGATCATCCTGCCCATCCTGCCGTAACCAATCAGTCCGATATTCATTTTTTCACCGCCCTTTTCGCGGGTTTCTTTTTTCCTTCCATTTCCATCTCCATAAAAAAGAACCGGTGCAGTTCGGTTACCAGGGAATCCGCTTCCCCGTCGTTGATGATAAAACTGATGTTGACCTTGCTGGCGCCGTGGGAAACCATCTGTACCCGGATCCCCATTTTTGTACAGAGTCCGAAGGCATCCTTAAGTATTTCCGAAGATCGCTGAACGTCGCCGATGATGGTTACAATGGCCTTGCCTGTCTTGACTTCTACCCCCGCGTATTCGGACAGCTCCCTGATGACCGCGGCCAGGTCCTTTTCCGCGTCCAGGGTCAGGGACACGGATACTTCGCTGGTGGCCACCATGTCGATGGATATGCTGTTTTTGGCGAATTCTGAAAAGAGCCGGGCAAGAAAACCGGGCTGGCCCAGCATCCGGGTAGAGCTTATGTCCACCAGGGTAACGTTTTTTTTGCTGGTGATAGCCCTGATTAGGGGGGCGTTTTTGTCCGGTCCCGCTTCAATGCGGGTGCCGGGGGCGGCGGGGTTGTAGGAATTTTTTACCAGCACGGGGGTTCCTATTTTTATGCAGGGCTGCATGGCTCTGGGATGCAGTACCTGGGCGCCGAAGTAAGCCAGTTCCGCCGCTTCGTCGTAGGTAACCTTGTCCACCGGCCGGGCGTCTTTGACCAGCCGGGGATCGGCGGTAAGGATGCCGTCCACATCTTTCCAGACCTGGACTTCTTCCGCCTTACAGGCCGCGGCGATTACCGTGGCGGATAAATCGGAACCGCCCCTTCCCAGGGTGGTGATATTGCCGTTTTCGTCCTTGGCGATAAAACCGGTGATCACCGGGAGTATTCCTTCCGCGATAAGGGTACGGGTGGAGGAAGCAATGCGGACCCAGCTTTCGCCGCGGAGTTCCGCCTGGCCGAAGGAGGAATCGGAAAGAAAGCCCAGGTCCCAGGCGTCAAAAGCCTGGGCTTTAAAGTTTATGGTCCGCAGGTATGCCGCCGCGATCCGGACGGACATCCGTTCCCCGAAGGAAACAAGGCAGTCCCTGGTCTTGCCCGTTAATTCCCTGGTAAGGGAGATCCCCGTTAACAGGCTTCCCAATTCCCAGAAAAGGGTTTTAATCTCTTTTTGCAGCGCCGGACCCAGTTTTAGATCGGCCATGGCGGTAAGATGAAGGTCTTCTATTTTTTCGATGGAAACAAAGCCTTTTTTCAGGGCGGCATCGGCGGCTTCCAGGAGCTGATCGGTGGTGTCCCCCATGGCAGAGAGAACCAGGATCGGCTTGCGCGCAAGCTGGCCGCGGATAATTTCTCCCACGTTAACAAGCCGCTCCGCTCCGGCCAGCGAAGTGCCGCCGAATTTCATTACTATCATGGAAAAACCCTAAACCATTTTACATTCTTTTTCAACGCGGACCGCCCAGGATCCGCAGCGCGTTGCCGCAGAGGATCTTTTCCCTGTCGGTTCCGGAAAGCCGGAGGGCCAGGAATTCCTCCAGGCATACCACTGGATCCCACATGGGAAAATCGGAGCCGAACAGAAAGCGGTCCGCCCCGTAGATGCCGATAAGTTCCTCCGCCCTCCGGGGCCCGATAAACGGAATGGAACTGGAAACATCCATATAACAAAACCGGTCCTTAAGATACTCCAGCGCCAGATCCTGCACGGACCAGCCCCCAAAGTGGGCGGCCGCCACCACCAGGCCGGGAAACGCGTCCAGCACCCGGGCAAGCCTGGCGGGGTGGGAATAGGTGTACCGGTAATCGCCGGTATGCAGCACCACCGCCATCCCTTCGGAGCGGATAATGTCGTAAATGTTCATCATCCGCTCATCGTCGATGGTAAACTTCTGCATATCAGGATGAAGCTTGATCCCCTTAAGGCCCAGGGCCTTTATCCGCCGGATCTCCGGTTCCGGGTCGGGGAATTCCGCATGGATGGTACCGAAACCGGAAAACTCGGGATGTTCCGCGCAGACCGAGGCAATGTAGCTGTTGATGCCGGCAACCTGCCCCGGAACGGCGGCGGCGGAAAAAACGACAAAGCGGTCAATCCCTCCCTGTTTTCCCCGGGCCAGAAGATCCTCCGCCGTTCCGTTCCGGCTCGCGGTCAGGCCGTAAAAACCGCCGATGCTGACGACCGCTTTGGCGGCGATTTTTTCCGGGTAGATGTGGGCGTGAAAATCAATAACCATGGCTAACTGTTCAGGGACCAGGTTCCGTCGGCATAAATGTAGGTTCCGCTTTTCCTGCCCTGGGAATCGTAGTACGTGTCAAAGCTCGCGTCGGTGGAAAAGAGCAGATTATCATGGGTATCGTAATAATTTACCCTGGACGCGAAACTGTTGTTCTTCGGCTTGTTGTTAAAGGCCCGTTTGCCCACTTCCTCTACGCCCCCCGGAATGGTGATGCTGCTGAGCTCGTTATTGTAAAAGGCGCCGTCCCCGATTTTTTCAACCCCGCCGCCTATGGTCAGGAGGGTGATTCTGTTTCCCGCGAAAGCCCCTTCGCCGACGGAGGTAACCCCCCCGGGAATGGCGATTCCCGTAAGCCGGTTGTTGAAAAAGGCATAGTCTTCGATAACGGTCACCGTTTCGGGAAGTTCCACCGTCCGCAGCAGGTTAACCTGGAAACAGCCCCGGGGGATCACCGTAATCCCCCGGCCGATGACGACCCGGACCAGCCGGTTGTTGGAAAACGCCCCAAAGCCCAGGGATGTAACGTTATCCCCGATAACCAGTTCGGTGAGGTTGTTGTCCGCAAAGGCCCCCCTCCCGATGACGGTAACACTGTCCGGGATGGTTACGCTGGTCAGTTCCTTCCCGGCGAAGACATAATCCCCAATGGCGGTGACGGGCATGCCGTTGATCTCGCCGGGGATAACCACTTCCTTGACAAAGCCCCTGCACCGGGTGATGGTCAGGCTGCCGTTGTTTTCTTCCAGGGTGATGGTAAGCCCCGCGGAAGACTGGGCGAAAGCCGGGACAGCCAGCAGGGTGATAAAGAAAAGGAAGGGAAAAACACGCCGCTTCATGATGATAAAGTATAGCGGCCGGGGGACTTTATGGCAATGGGCCGCGGAGCCGCGCTCGCCAACCCGGTGGAGCTTCAGCGGCTTTTGAACCAGGCGGTGGACCGCCTCTTGCGTATCAACCGCCACAAGGCGCATACTGTCCCTGCCTTTCCCGGGGAGGTTTTCAGCTAGGTTTTCTTTTGAGGCATCACGGCCCGCTCGGTTAGTTTTTTACCCGGCGGGTTTTTCCCTGTTTGTCCGCATCGCCGGATAACGCTTCAATAAGCGCGTCAAGCCGGTAGCCGGAACGTTCTTTTGTCAAGGGTGAACCATAAGGCAGAAAATTTGGGCCACCCTTTGTTTTTAGGGGATAGTTTCCCGGGTTACTTTTTGTGAATCAGTTCAAAAAACAGGTCTTGTAATTTTTGAATATCGCCGTTTATCGTCCCGCTCATGTAACGTTCGTATATATCGGCATTGTCCGGCGGGTTTATGTTTATAGCGAAGCCTTTTTCCAAGGCCAATGTCCGCAAAAACTCCCGCTGACTTGTCCGGCCCATTTATAGACATCCTGAAACAGATAACGATGTATCTCCAGAAGAGCGCCGGCGTTTTTTATTTTAATGGGTTTAATATCCAATTCTTCTAAACGATAAGACACATGAAAACTCTCAAATACTTGCAGGGTTTTATAATCCTGAATGTTTTGACTGTTACGAAGAACGCCGGTTTTGGGATCTGTGTATTTATAATCCAAATCTATGTAATCATAATTGTTTCTCATACAATTTTTCTGATCTGATCTGTTAGATCGTCAGGCGGTATTTTCCCTTCCGAAAATTCACGGTATAATTTCAGAAGAGCAGGAGTAGGTTCAAAGCCCTCATACATATTGGAACCAATGGCAGACGCAGCGCGATTAAGAGAAACTTTATCGGGAAATTGAACACCCATAATAGTCAATTTTTGTCTGTCTACTTCAACCGGCGTATATGCCAC
>JAISBN010000089.1 GCA_031266175.1 Treponema sp.
GTATGTCATATCCTTACCGGGGACATTGCCACAACCGGCATTCTCTGAGAATGACTTTAATTTGTGGTATCATAAACTATGACAGGCTGGTTTAGATGGTTATAAAACAAGTCTAATAATTACTTTATTTGGATTTACAAAGATTATAGGAATTATGACGAAGCTGTATATGAAATTCAAAATGACGGCAGTGTTATAAAATGTACAATGACGGTTAATGAATTGATCTCTCAAATAGTATTGGAATATGAATTGCAATATAATGAAAGCGATTATAATTTCGATAATGAATATAAGTATGATTATTCATGGGTTGGATATTTTAATCCGCTCAATACGGATAAACTTTTTGATCAAATCCCTGATGATATGGCGCTTGTCATTTATAAACATCAGAACAATAAACCTACATTAGGAATTTATCTTATTGGCAATATTCCCCACCCATTGAGCGACAAATTTTTATATGAAGTCCGTTTAAAGAAATTGGATAAAGAATATACGGGCTTATACAATGCTTCTGAAAATATATGGGTAATTCCGCCTATAAAAAGAGGTATGTTGGAGGATTTTCATTTTATTGAAGGAGAGGAGTGGATAGCCCTGGACATGTAAGGACGTATAGATATAGTTTCTCAACTGTTGATTTTTTCAACATTAAAACACGTAAAAAGTATAAATACCTGTATGAATTATATAACGATTCAATGATTTACATGGGCCACCTCCTCAAGGATCTTCCCCTTCTCTTGCTTCCCCGCCTGTTGATAGCGCCGGTAATGCGCCTCAAAAATCTCCCGTCTGGTTTTCATCCCTAACCTCATCTGCTCCACGCTCCAGTGGAACTACTATAGTTTTGGCTGGGTTTTTAGTTTTGAGGCATCCCTTTTTTCGGCTAGGTTTTGTTTTGAGGCATCACGGTGATATTCAGCGCCTTACAGCAGCTCCCTGTTACGGTAACTCCGCTCCAGCGCTTCCAGGGTTCCCGTCATGTCCCGTTCAAAGTCCGCAAAGCCCCCCTCGTCGCCGTTTTTTACTTCGCTTTTAAGCCGCGAAAGCCGTTCCCGGAGAGGCCGCTGGCTGTCTTCCGCGGCCAGGCTGCTGATCTTGTAAAGGGGCGCCCCCAGTTTTATACAGGTTTCACAGCGGCGGTAGAACTCCATGATCAGTTCCAGCAGCCTTACCTGCTTGGCGGGAACGCAGTACATGTCCACCTCGTCAAAGGAGTTCTGCTGAAGGAAACCGTCCTTGATAATCTCCGACACCAGAAGGATAAGCCGTTCACCGTCGGGAAGGGCATCGGGACCGATAAGGCGGACAATCTCCTCCAGGCGCTGTTCTTTCTTAAGGAGTTCCAGGGCCTCCTGCCGGATTTGGGCCCAAGCGGGGCTGAGTTTTTCCCACCAGCCCTTGACCTCTTCGGCGTACTCGGAATAGCTGTCGATCCAGCTGATCGCCGGATAGTGCCGGGCGTTGGCCAAATCCCGGTCCAGGGCCCAGAAGCACCGGATAAAACGCTTGGTATGCTGGGTAACAGGCTCCGAAAAATCGCCCCCCGGCGGAGACACGGCCCCGATGATCGTTACGGACCCTTCCTTTTCCCCCAGGGTCCGGACCCGCCCGGCCCGTTCGTAAAATTCCGCGAGCCTGGTGGGAAGATACGCGGGGAACCCCTCTTCCGCGGGCATTTCCTCCATGCGGCCCGACAGTTCCCGCAGGGCTTCCGCCCAACGGCTGGTGGAATCCGCCATGATCGCCACATGGTACCCCATATCCCGGTAAAATTCCGCCAGGGTAACCCCGGTATAGATCGACACTTCCCGGGCCGCCACGGGCATGTTGGAGGTGTTGGCAATCAGGATGGTCCGCTCCATCAGGGAGCGGCCCGTTCTGGGATCCCGCAGCCGGGGAAACTCGGTAAGGACGTCGGTCATTTCGTTGCCCCGCTCGCCGCAGCCGATGTAGAGGATCACGTCGGCGTCGCACCACTTGGCTATCGCGTGCTGGGTCATGGTTTTGCCGGTACCGAAGCCGCCGGGGATGGCCGCCGCGCCTCCTTTGGAAAGGGGGAAAAAAAGGTCGATCACCCGTTCCCCGGTGATCAGGGGCCGGTCCGGCGAGAGCCGCTCCGCGCTGGGCCGGGGGATCCGTACCGGCCACCACTGGGCTAGGGGTATTTCCGCGCCGGTATCGGTTCTGGCGATGATGTCCGCGCAGGTATATTCCCCCGGGGGGGCAAGCCAGCTGATGTTCCCCGTGGTTCCCGGCGGAACCATGATCGTACAGTTGATGCTTTCCGTTTCCGCGACCATGCCCAGGGCCATTCCCGGCCGGGCCTGAACGGCGGACCCGCCGTTAGGGGCCGTTCCGCTGTCAGGCGCTGTCCCGCCGGGGGCCGCTTCACCGGAGGCCGCCGCATCAGGCGTCACATCAGCGGACGCCGCCCCACCCGGCGCCGCCTTACCTGGCGCCGCCGCTTTGTCCGGAACAAAAAGCCATTTCTTTTCCATGTCCAGAGCTTCCGCCCGGACGCCGGGATTCATAAAAGCGCCGGTTTTGTCGTACAGCACTTTCAGGGGCCGCTGGATGCCGTCGTAGATCGTCCCGATAAGGCCGGGCCCCAGAAGCACCGAAAGGGGCCGGCCGGTAGAGACCGCGGCCGCGCCGATTTTCAGCCCCGTGTCGTCTTCGTAAACCTGAATCACCGCCCTATCCCGTTCCAGCCGGACTATCTCGCCCAGAAGGCGGCGGTCCCCCACTTCCACCACGTCAAAGAGCCCCGCCCGGCCCAGGCCGCCGGCCCTGACGATGGGGCCGGAAATCCGATCAACCCTTCCCTCAATCATGGGCTTCTTTTCCCAAAAGGGCCGCGGCCAGCTCTGCCCGCTTATCCTGGAGCAGGTCCCGGGCGGCGTTGTCCGCGGAAACGGTGATCCGCAGCCGGGGAAAATCCACGACCAGCGCGGGAGAGGCGCCGGGTACCGTATACAGGGGATCCCCGGCGGTTTTGAGGATCCCCGGAAAAGTTTTCGAACCCAGGGCGGAAAGCTCCCCGGAACTCAAACCCCGGCAGCGGAGCTCGCCGGGACCGGAAGTTTCGTCCCCCAGGGCCGCGGTTCGTTCCGCCAGCTCCCTCCCCAGGATCCGAAGCAGGGTATCCCGGTCCAGGGACGCAAGAAAGTCGCGCATGGCTCCGTTCAACAGGGTTTCGATTCTTTCGGACCGGATCCTCCGCTTGTCCAGGGGAAGTTTGACCATGATCTCCCGCCGGGATTGTTCCGCTTTTTTTGCGTAGGCCGTCCCTGCCTGTTCCAGGGTCTTTTGAAGTTTCTGTTCCCAGAGCGCTTTTGAAGCGGCAACGGAATCATCGGCGCTTTTGAGGATCTTAAAGGCTTTTTTCCGGGCGTCTTCGAGGATTTCCCTGTCCAGCGCCTCTGTTGACTGTAATTCTTCCATAATTCTGTAACCGTTAATTCTACGGCCGTTTATTACGGCCTTTCCTACACATGGATCCCGATGGCTTCCCTGATGGAATCCACCAGGGTTTTACGGCCCGGAAGCCGGCCCATGGTACCGGGGATCTCTACCACCAGCGGATATTCTCCCGAAAGCTGCCAGCCGGTCAGGGTTTCTCCCAGCCAGTCGGCGGTTTCTTCCGTCAGGACCAGGACCCGGCAGGACCCGGCGGAACCGGCCGCATCGCCGGGAAGGACGGCGCCGGCCTTTTCGTCCCAGTGACGGGTTAGTTTGTTAAAAACCGCCAGCGCTTCTTCCGGGCCGGAAACCGCCTGCCCCCTGATTCCTATAAACCGGAAGGCGGTTACCAATTCCGGATCCCCGATAAAAAAATAATCCACCGCGCCTAAAAGATCATAATAAGGAGCGCCACCAGGAAGCCCCAAAGACAGATCCCCTCCGCCAGACCGGCATAGGGCAGGGCCTTCCCCGAAAGTTCGGGGTTTTCGCTCATCGCCCCCATGGCGGCGGAACCGATCTGCCCCACCGCGATGCCTCCGGCAATGCAGGAAATACCCACCGCCAGGGCGGCGGCAAAGTACTTCCACACCGACGTACTTTGGGCAGGGGCTTCGGCAGCCTCCGCGGAATCCTGGGCAAACAGGACCGCTGTCATGAAGAACAGCATGACCAATACAAACCTTCGCTTCATACGAACTCCTTTCATGTCATATCATACTTTTTTGCGAAAACGGAAGGGCGTAAATTCCACCCCGGTTTCTGTAAAAAATTTACTGAAAAATTCATAGTACTGCAGCCGCATCACCTGGATGGCGACGATCATCCCTTCCAGAAGGATGATCACCACATTCCCGAAGAGAATGATTATCAGCGAAAAAGCGGCGCCGCCGGAACTGTTTGCCACCATCCCCGAAAGGTAAAAGACAATGAAGGACAGCACCGCGTGGGACAGGGCAAAAGCGCCCACCCGTAAAAAACTGACCGTATTGGAAATGTAGGTGGACACGGATTCAAGGATCTCCACAAATCCCTCCATAATAAAAACCATCAGGCCGTGTTCCAGCACCGGCCGTTCCAGGGCAAAAAGACGCCACAGCGCCGGACCAAAAAAGATAAGCCCCGCGGGAACCAGGAGCCCCGGATAGTCGTACCAGCGGAAAGCCCCTCCCAGGATGATCCGCAGGGCGATAAACACCGCGTACCAGAAGAAAAGCAGCCCCGCCAGGCCGGTCTTGGAAAAAAACGCCCCTTCGTATTTTTTAAGGGAACACTGGTTGATGATGTTCACCAGGAGGCCGATGGAATTAAGGATAATCCCCACCGCGATGGTAAAGCCGAAAAAGTAAAAGAGCTTGGTCACATTGTTTTTGTCCGGCATCAGATGGAGGATCCGTTCCGGGGGCTCTCCGGCAATGCCGAAGATCCTCATAAAAAAGCCTAAAATCCCCTGGACGGGTTTGACCAGGATGTTTTCGTTGGTAAAAAATTCCCCGGTACAAAAACCCATAACCATGGAAGAAATGCCCACCGCCTTAAGGGGAACGGCGAATTTCCCGAAGGATTCAAGGAATTTGCTTTTTTTCGTACCCACCGCAAAACCCAAAAGGAGCAGTACCAGTCCTTGTCCCATATCGCCGAACATGATCCCGAAAAGTACGGTAAAGAAAAAGGCCACAAAAGGGGTGGGATCCAGGGTGCCGTAGAGGGGCGCGCCGTAGGAAAACACCACCGGCTCAAAGCCTTTGACAAAAGCGCCGTGCTTAAGGGAGACCGGCACCTTTTCCCTGCCCTCGACCACCTCTTCCAGTTCTTCCGGGTTATAGGAACGGATCGCCGCCCGGCCCTCGGTCCGTTTTTGCAGCTCCTCCACCAGGACCGCGACTTCGTCCGCGGGAACCCAGCCCCGGAGGACAAACACGTTCCGGGTGCCCCGCAGCCGGCGCTTGAGTTCTTCCACCGCCTGGGCCATCAGGTAAGCGCCGGTTAGTTTTTGCAGCGCCGGACCGTACTCCCTGTGGAAGGCGGTTTTCTTTTCGGCGATACCGGCCAGCTCTTTTTCCGCCAGGACGATCCGCCCGTGGAGGCTGGCGAGCAAATCGGCGGGAACGCCCTTGTACCCTTCGGGGATGGCGATGGGGGCAAAGGCCGATTTTTTCAGGGCCGAATCCAGGGCAAAACGGCCCTTCCGGGAAGCCGCCGCCAGGATTCGGCCCGTGTCGTCCAGGGGGATGATCACCGCCCGGTCCGCCAGATTTTCCTGTAGTTCCTCCCGGCGGCGGGGATCCAGCCGCCCCACCCGCAGGGTCAGGTACGAAAGCTGGTCCAGATCGGAAAAGGGCGCGTTAAGCCTGGAAAAAGCCTGGGCTTCGGTCAGGGTTTCTTCCAGTTTTTTCTTTTCCCGGGTTTGTTCGTTTTCCCTGGATGCCAAGCCCAGGATTGTCTGAATCAGGGTATCGGTCAGGCGTTCCTCCGCTTCCCCGGGGAGCTCGCCGTCTTCCCTCACCCCGCCGGGAAGTTCCACCCCCAGATAGACCGCGGCGGACCGGAGGCGGTCAAGATTTTCCCGGATCCGGGATACCCTGCCCGAACTGCCGGCGCTTTCTCCCGGCGCGCCCCCCGTCAGGGTTTCCCCGGAAAAGTGCATCAGGGCCCGGCGGCCCAAATATTCAATGACCGAATCCACGTCCCGGATAAGAACGGTCATTTCTATCTGCTTCATCTTCCGGGGACGGATCATGGGGACTCCTGCTTTAACGAAGGCCCCGCCTCCAGGATACCGAACACGTCCTTGCTGGACATGCCCATCCCCAGCCCTTCGGCATCGCTGGTGAGCAGGTCTTCCTCAAACTGTTTCAGCTTGATAAAGCAAAAGCTTGTATCTATGGAAGAGGGCCGCCGCCGGAAGCTGTGCAGGGTCAGTTTGTACAGATATTCCGACGCGGCGTTCTGGAAGTACCGGGGATCCGCGTACCAGACGCCGGAGCTTCCTTCGGACTGAAACACCCGCCGGGAAGGGCCTTCGGGATTAAGAAAAGAAACGCGCTTCCAGCGTTCCCACTCGGCGCGGCTGTCCAGGGGGAATTCCAGGGCCTCCAGGGCGTCCGCGCCCAGGTCCGGCCGCTCTTTAAGGGAAATAAGGTGCTGCCTGACTTCGCCGGCCTCCATGCCGTAATAGGTCCGGAGCCGGAGCATCCAGACGCAGTTCCGCAGGGAGATTTCTTCGGCGGTGATTTTTTCCGCCCCCCGGCGGTCGCCTCTGCCCAGGGCGAGGATGCTTTTCCAGAGCCTGCCATAGTAGTGGCGGTCCAGGGCCGTTTCCAGGGATACTCCGTCAAATTCTTTTTTGAGCTCCCCCTTTCCGCCTAGGAGAAATTCAAATTCCGTTCCCCCAAGCATCGCCTTGGCATCGGGCCAGGCGTCAAAACGCACCGTACCAAACCGGCCCAGCGCGGCGGGTTCCCCCCGGGGCCCGGCAAGCTCCCCTTCGGCAATCAGGGCCAGGGCGGTTTTCAGGTCCGAATACTCATATACCCGCAAAAGCAGGGAAAGGAGTTCCGGCGGGTTTTTAAAGGAATTAACGATGGATACAATCTGGGCGACCGAACGGCGGATAAGGCGCTTTTCCAGATCCGGCAGAAGTTCCCGCTCCGGCAGTTCCCGGGCGCCGGAACCAAAGATAAGCCGGTCCAGCTCGGAAAGGCGGCTTACGGGGTGAAGGGCGGCAATCCGGCGGCCTACAAAGGATTTACCGATAATCCCGCAGGCTTTGGCGTATACGTACGAACGTTCCCCCATGCCGGCCATCAGGTTCCCCCGGTTAAAAGCTGCGAGACCAGCGCTGAAAAAGCGGCCCGGTCCAGGGGGATAAAATCCAGGCTTTTCCGGTACTCCTCCAGAGACTGCCGGTATTCGGCGCGGACCGCCTGCACCTGCTCCAGGTATTCCGCTTCGAGCTTCTGTACCAGATCCTGATACTGTTTGTCGTAGCGCAGGCGGTTCTGTTCTTCCGCCGTCTTAATCCGCTTGTCCGCCTCGGCCCGGGCATCGTCCACCAGGACCGAAGCCTGGGATTCTATTTCAAGCAGATGCTGCAGGACGCCGGTATCTTCCATTGTTTTACCCGGGGAACCGGCATCCATTCCGTTCCGCGGACCGGATTCCCGCTTTGGTCACCGGCGGCAGCGCTCCACTAATCGATGGCGGTAAGGATGTTTTCATATTTTTTGATGACCGCGCTGGCCGAAGCGGGATTGGTCTGGGCCGCCAAATCGGTAAAAAACTGGGGATTCTGCAGCATTTCCGCAAGCCGTTTCAAAATCCACAGGTGTTTTTCGGTTTCGTCCCGGGGAGCCAGAATCATAAAGAGGAGGTATACCGGTTCCCCGTCCAGGGCGTCGTAGTCGATGCCCCGCCGGGAAATACCCAACGCTCCGCAGACCTTGTCTACCGCGTCGGTTTTCCCGTGGGGAACGGCGATACCCTTCTGGATGCCGGTGGACATTTTCCGTTCCCGCTCCCGAACCGCCTCCAGGATATCTTCCCGAATATTCAGCCCGGAAGCCTGACAGAAAGTGTCGGCAAGCTCTTCAAAAGCTTCGTCCTTATCCTCAGCTTCCAGGCCGATTTTAATGAACTCCGGTTCAAAAAGCCCGCTTAACAACATTTTATTCTTCCACCGGGGCAGGGTCGGCGCTGTCCAGCTGCCAGTCGGTATCCTGGTTTGCCGCCTGCTGCCGGCCTGCGGCCTCGACCCCTCTTTCGCCGGGGGTACGGTGAACCAGGGCCAAACCCAGGCTTAAGGTAAGGAAAAGCGCCCCCAAAATGGAAGTTGTCCTGGTTAATACATTTCCGGACCGGGACCCGAAAGCCGAGGAGCTGCCGCCGGCAAAAATGCCCCCCAGGCTGTCCCCTTCTTCATTCTGGACCAGCACCAGCAGGATAAGCAGGATTGCTATAAAAATAAAAACAACCAAAAGCACAACACTCAATATTTCCATGGATACCTCGAAATATTTCCTTTGTTTTTAGTATAGCAGGGAGAAAAAACTTATTCAACTGCCCGCAATGCCCGGCGTCCAGCCCCGGCAGGGGAACCCGTGAACGGGATTTTTCTCTACAATTCCAGGTGGAGATTTTCAAAGATACCCCTGGTTCCCGGGGGGCCTTCCAAAATATAGTCAAAATAGGGGAGCATGGGATGTTCCGGGTCATGCCTGCGGGCTTCTTCCCAGAGTTTGTGCTTTTCGGAGTCCGGAAGCGACGCTAAAAACGCCGCGTTAAGCAGCATCCGGTACAGATTTTCAACACTTTTTTTATTCACAGAAATCTCCTTGCATGATTCTCGCAACGGCCCGGGCCGTCTTGATATAGAATACTCTTTTTTGCTAGACTGTAACAACCGGGGCATTAGCTCAGTTGGTAGAGCGATAGGTTCGCAATCTATAGGCCGGGGGTTCGAATCCCCCATGCTCCATTCCGCAATTACATATATGGCAGGGAATCAGCTGACCGGACAACAAAAGTTGTATCACAGGAATTTATTTTTGGGCATTATGCGGCTTTCCGTTTCGAAAACCATTGAATTTTTTTTCTTCCTTTGTTAGGATTCCCCCATGGCATCAAAGCGAAATCCCGGCGAAAGAATTATTGAACTCTGTAAGACCTATTCGATGAGCAGAGAAACCCTGGCCGAACGGAGCGGCCTTGATTCGGAGTTAATCAGGCGCATTGAGGAAGAGGGATACATCCCCGATTTGGCCCCGCTTCTTAAACTGTCCCGGGCCCTGGGAGTGCGGCTGGGCACCCTGCTGGACGATCACGAAGAGCTGGGCCCGGTAATTATCCGGAAGGGCGAAGCTTCCGGCGGAGTCCGCTTTATCACCGGAAGCGGCGATAATCCGGCGGCAAGTTCCCTTCCGGCAAAAACGCCCGGCGCCCAGGGGCATTACTTTTACGCCCTGGCGGCGGACAAGGGCAGCAGGCACATGGAACCCTTTATTGTGGACATGGAGCACGACGAGGAGCAGCCTAAATCTTCCCACGAAGGGGAAGAATTTATCTACGTCCTTGAGGGAACGATCAGGGTTGAATACGGAAAAGACAACCATACGATAAACCAGGGCGATTCAATTTACTACGATTCCATTGTACCCCACCGGGTTTTTTCTTCCGGCGGCAGAGCCAGAATACTGGCTGTGATCTATACCCCGGCTTAAGGCCCGCCCGGAGAGGAGCGCTTATGGCAGTCTTGCACGGCCCTGGGGCCGAGTCATACCTTGAAACAACCCTCGGATCCCTTTTACGGCAGAAAGCCCGGCAGCAGCCGGATCGGGACTTTATCGTATATTCCGACCGGGACCTCCGCTGGACCTACGGTGAATTCGACAAACGGGTGGACGACCTTGCCCGGGGCCTTTTGGCTCTGGGTTTGAAGAAAGGCGATCACGTCGGCTGCTGGGCCACCAATGTGCCGGACTGGAACGTGCTGCTCTTTGCCACGGCCAGGGCGGGGATGATCTTTGTTACGATAAACACCGGTTACAAACTCCACGAGCTGGAATACCTGGTAAAACAGTCCGACCTCAAGTGCCTGTTCCTTATAGACGGCTGGAGGGATTCGGATTACGTTTCCATGGTCTACGAGCTTATTCCCGAACTGCGAACCTGCGAGCGGGGCCGCCTGAAATCGGAAAAGTTTCCGTTCCTCGAAAGTGTGATCTACATAGGCCAGCAAAAACACCGGGGCATGTACAGCATGAGCGAGGTCCTGCTCCTGGGCCGGCATACGCCGGAAATAGACATCCTTAAAATAGAAGCGGAATGTGATACCAACGACGTGGTAAACATGCAGTACACGTCCGGGACAACGGGCTTCCCCAAGGGGGTTATGCTCACCCACCGGAACATCCTCAACAACGGCCTTGGAATCGGCGACAACCAGCGTTTTACCGAACAGGACATCGTGTGCCTGCCGGTGCCCATGTTCCACTGTTTCGGCCTGGTGCTTGGGATGATGGCGGTTGTTACCCATGGGGCGGCGGCGGCGCTGGTCGAGTGGTTCGATCCGCTCCTCGTGCTTGCCACGATCCAGAAGGAACGGTGCACCGCGGTGTACGGGGTTCCCACGATGTTCATCGCCGAGCTGAACCATCCGATGTTCAAGATGTTCGACCTTTCAAGCCTCCGCACGGGGATCATGGCGGGCTCCCCCTGCCCCATAGAAGCCATGCGCCAGGTCATCGACCTTATGCACATGAAGGAAGTAACGATCTGCTACGGCCTTACCGAATCGTCCCCGGTAATGACCCAGACCCGCTACGACGACAGCCTGGAAGTAAAGGTAGAAACCGTAGGCCGGGCTCTGCCGGGGGTAGAGGTTACGATCCGGAACCCCGACACCGGTGAAGAATGCCCCGTGGGCATTCACGGCGAATTCTGCTGTCGGGGCTACAATACGATGAAGGGTTATTACAAGATGCCCGAAGAAACTGCCAAATGTATTGACAAAGACGGCTGGCTCCATTCCGGGGATCTGGGGGTAAAGGACGAAAACGGCAATTTCCGGGTTACCGGCCGTATCAAGGACATGATCATCAGGGGGGGCGAAAACGTCTACCCCAAGGAAATAGAAGACTTCCTCTATACAATGCCGGGAATCAAGGACGTGCAGATCGTCGGGGTTCCCAGCGAAAAATACGGCGAAGAAGTCGGCGCGTTTGTAATCCTTCATCCCGATGTTTCCGTGACCGAAGAAGATCTGCGGGATTATTGCCGCGGCAAGATAAGCCGCTTCAAAATTCCCCGGTACGTGTTTTTTGTCGACAGCTTCCCCCTGACCTCGTCGGGGAAAATACAGAAGTACCTGCTTCGGGAAGAAGGGGCAAAGCGGGCGGCAAACGGGGTGTAAGCTTTTTGCGTCCTGTAATAAGGAAGGTTTAAAATGTCGAGCCGGTTATTAACAAAATTCAGCGTCCTGTCTTTTTTGCTCGCCGCCGTGATCTTAACCTGCCTGTTCCTGGGGATAACCGTTTTAACCGATCTTGCCGAATCCCGTTTTACTTCCCGGACCATAATCCTTGCCGGAGCCGCTTTGACCTTTATTATGTACGGACTGTTAAACGTCTTTATTTTTAAGGTTATGGTGGTTCTGCCGCTGCTGCGGTCAATCGGGGTGATGGAAAAATTCGGGGAAGGGGATCTTTCGCAGTCCATTGTCCTTAAACGATCCGATGAACTGGGAATTATGGCCCGTTCCTTTAATCAAACGGCGGAACATCTTAAACAGCTGGTGGTGACCATCGAAAATGAAGGGGAAAATCTGGACGATGTGGGCTTTGAGCTTTCTTCACACATGGAAGAAACCGCCAGGGCCGTGGCGGAAATCAGATCGGCCATAGATGCAATCAAGGAGCGTACCGGGGTCCAGACGGAATCGGTTGTCCAGACCAATGAAGCGATGGAGCAGATTACCGCCAATATTGCGGGGCTTAACGATCAGGTGGTGGTACAAAGTGACAGCGTTTCCCAATCCTCCTCCGCGATTGAGCAGATGCTTACCAATATTAATTCCGTGGCCCGGATATGCCAGATGAATATGGAAAACGTTGAGCGCCTGACAGAGGCTTCCGGGATAGGCCGCTCGGGGCTGGAGGAAGTGGCCGCGGATATCCAGAAGATAGCCCTGGAATCCGCCGGGCTTCTTGAAATTAACGGGGTTATCCAAAACATCGCAAGCAAAACCAACCTTCTTTCGATGAACGCCGCGATAGAAGCGGCCCACGCCGGAGAAGCGGGAAAGGGGTTTGCCGTGGTGGCCGACGAGATCCGCATCCTGGCGGAAAACGCCGCTCAACAGACCAAGACTATCGGGACGGTGTTAAAAAAGATAGCCGGTTCCATCGCCGTCATCCAGAACGCGGCTAACGGGGTCCTGGACAAATTCGGGGCCATCGACACGGGGGTAAAGACCGTTCTGGAACAGGAAGAGAATATCCGCAACGCCATGGAGGAACAGACCTCAAAGGGCAGGCAGATCCTGGAAGCGGTGGGACGGCTTAACGAGATCACCCGCAGGGTAAAATCCAGCGCCGGGGACATGCAGCAGGAAAGCGGCGAGGTTATCAGGGAGGGAAAAAACCTTAAAACCGCGGCGGCGGAGATTTCCAGCGGGGTCAGCGAAATTGCCGTCAGGGCCGGCCAGGTGGACAGATCCGTGGAGCGGCTCCGGGAAATCGGTGACAAAAACAGGGAAAATATCGAAACCTTCGGGAAGGCCCTGGACTCCTTTATGATTTCAAGCAGGTTCTACCAGTGGGACAGCTCTTTTGTAAGCGGCGTCAGGCTTATCGACGCCCGGCACAAACGCCTCTTTGAAGCGGTTAACCGGCTTATCGACGCCTGCGCCCAGGGCAGGGGAAAGGAAGAGCTGGAAAAAAGCCTTGTTTTTCTTTCCAACTATACGGTCAAGCATTTTTCCGAAGAAGAGGCGCTCCAGCAAAAATACGGCTACCCCGAATATCCGGCCCACCGGGAGCTTCACGAAGCCTTTAAAAAAACCGTCCAGGATTTTGCCGGCGAGCTTAATGCCAGAGGCCCCGGCGAAGAACTCATAGACAGGCTCAAGAAGGAAGTGGGGAACTGGCTTATCACCCATATAAAAATCGTGGATCTTAAAATGGCGGAAGTTATCAAGGCCAACGGCGCCGTCTGACAAATCGGTCCGGACGTCACTATGCGGCTGAAACCGGTCCTAATTCAGCTTGCCAGTACGCAGGTATTGCAAAACCTTGTTGGTAATGTCCACCGAAGGGCTATACCACAAAATCCCCGATCCTTCCTGCCTGCTTAATATCATGCTGTATCCTTCGCTTCCCGCCACAACCCTTAGGGCATTATTCAGCCGCCCAAGCACGTCGTCGCTTAAGGTACCGGTCTTTTCCTTTTCTTTTTCAAGTTCGGCAAAGCTTGTCCGGATATAGTCCTGGGCATCCCGGGTCTTGGTTTTTATTTCCCCCTCAAGTTTACGGATCTGGCTTCGTTTATTCTCCGCCCTGGCCGCTTCAAGCTGGGCCTTAAGGTCCTGCAGTTCCGCGTTCCGCCGGTCAATTTCCGCCTGGACCGCGGCGCTTTTTTCGGTAAAACTCCTGTCGGACGAACCCAGGGCGGCCATAACCCTGCTCATGTCCACCACGGCAAAACGGGTGATGGTCTGCTGGGCATTGAGGACCGGCAGAATTCCCGCCGACAATAACAGCACAACAACGATACGCTTCATGGCTCTTCTCCTTTTATCGGCGTCAAAATCTTCAAACGCACGGGTTCATTATACACCCCCGCCCCGTCCCTGTCTTCCGGATACCCCCGCGATGTCAGGAATTCCGCGAAAGGGCGGGGAAAAAGCGAGATTTAATATGAATTCACATTAAACCCCGTCGTTGTTGTCCAGGTCGGTGTACCGGAATTCCGGCATGAAATCCCGGATTATCAAAGTATACGCAAATTTCACATGGCCTGTTTTAACTTCCGGGGCGGAAGGAGTAGCTGCCGGAATGGGAGTTACCGTACCCATTGCCTATCCACCAAAGGCGGATGGGGTTACCATGTCGTCCGGGGTATTGCCGGAAATTTCGCCCCCCGAAAGGGTTGGTAAATCTACCGCCGTAGTTGCAGATGCCCACGATGCTTTATGACCGTACTTGTCATATCAAGAATCTCTTTCTCTTCTCCTCCCTGGCCAGCCCGCACACTATCCTGCATGCTTTATGACGTTCTACGTGTTTTTTATTATCAAGCTGGAAACCCGGCAGATCGTTCACTATAACATTACACGGCAGGAATGTCCTGACCACTTTGTCATTTTTACGGAAAACCGGTTACGGAACGTCCTTAAAAGCTATATTGACTACTACAACAAGTACCGTCCGCATCAGGGCCTGCACGGTTCATTGCCCTGTCAGTATCACCACGGTTATGCGCTTATGTCAAGGGTTTAACGGTAAAGGTCAGGCGCTGTATCGGCGACGGCCCGTACCGGGCAATCGCTTCCCGGTGGGCTTTTGTCGGATAGCCCTTGTGTTTTTCGTAGCCGTATTCGGGATACAGCCACGCGTAGCGGACCATCATCCGGTCCCGGGCCGTTTTTGCCAGGATAGAAGCCGCCATTACCGCGGGAACCTGAGCGTCCGCCCTGACCAGGGCCGTGCAGGGGATGGGAAGTTCCGGGCAGTAAAGGCCGTCGGCTATCGCGGTGGTCCCCGCGGAAGCCGGCGGCGCGCAGCGGGGGAAGGCCGCGGCCAGGGCTTCCCAGGCCCTGGTCATGGCGAGGAGGCTTGCCCGGAGTATGTTGATCCTGTCGATTTCCGCGGCCTCGGCCCAGGCTATGCCCCAGGCGGCCTTTTCCAGGATCACCGCCGCCGCTTCTTCCCGCCGGGCTTCGGGTAGTTTTTTTGAATCGTCCAGGATGCCCGGGGGGAAATCCCGGGGCAGGATAACGGCGGCGGCGTATACCGGCCCGGCCAGAGGGCCCCGGCCCGCTTCGTCCAGGCCGGCAATGTGGTCGTCGATGGCAAAAACCGCGGGCCCCTGGTGTGCGGGCGGATTCATGGCCGAAGGCCCGCCTTTCGGCGGCGGATCCTTCACGGCTGTTCCAGGACCGAAAGAACATCCTTGAGTTCGCCGTCCCGCCGGTAGTAATGCTGTTCCAGTTCCTCCGGCGTCAGGTCCACCAGTTCATGGCTCATGTAATGAATCCAGGCGTCTTCGTCCTTAACGGAAGCTTCATGCTTTCTGCACCAGAAGTCTGGCTGGATGGACAGCTGGTCCGGCTTGTCGTAAAAATATTTGTAATCGTGGACCGCTACTTTCAGGTCCTCCCGGGGTATGCCTTTTTCCAGGATAATTCCCGCCAGGTGGTTGATGGTCCTGCCCGAATCAAAAATATCATCCACCAGAAGCACCTTGTCTCCAATGCGGAGATATTCCGGCGAGTAGGTCCAGCCTTCAACTTTGATTTGCTCCGCTTCGCGGACCCCCGTATAAGACCGGGCCACCACCGCCGCATAGTACACCGGCCGGCCCCGGCGTTTCACAATCTTAAAGTATTCACTGATCACATTGCCAAGATACGCCCCTCCCCGGAGGGACACGTAGATCACATCGGGGACAAAACCTGAATGGTAAATTGCGCGGGCAAGCTTAAGGGCATTGTCCCGCACCACATCATAGGGGAGAAATTCTTTCTTCATACCGTATAATATACTAAAAAAGGCCCCCTGTCATGGGCCTTTTTAACGAGGTTAACAAAAATTCGTCTTTTTCTTTATATTTTTCCAGTGGCTGATTTTTGTTTGTACGGTTTGCTGGAAGGTAATTTCAACACCGCCTTCACTTAGAATATCAAGCATTTTTGCCTCTTGATCATCGAGGGAAATAGCCCCTTCAATTTTTTTACGGCCCGCCGCCGTATTTGTACCGCCTATCTGGAGAGCGGTATATCTGAATCCCATCCGGTATATTTCAAAAGCAGCCGGAATTGTTTTGAAGATAACCATAACCGGACTTTTTGGTCCGAATTTGGTCGATTCCCATACTTCCAGAGTCTGTGCCGCTGTTAACCGCTGTTAAAACCGATAGTTCAATTCCGGCAGGAGTTGCTAACTCCAAGGCATCTTTTGCAAGTTCGCTTGATGCGGTACGATCATCTATTACTACAATCTTTGCCGCAGAGCATTGGTTCATAAAGCCGGTTGCAACTTGGCCGTGTATTAAACGATTGTCGACCCTTATCAAGGACACATCTGCCATCGCTCTCCTCCAAATAAGAATGTTATGCCAAAACACCAAAAATACCAAGTACCAATCCAACAACAATAATACCCAGGATAATCCTGATGACAGAAACTTTTCCCGACTTAAGAAGTTTGTAGATGATCATGGTAGCAATAAATGTAAGCAGATTGGGTATTAGCGCATCCAAAACATCTGTTTGCAGGTTGATAGCCGTATCTCCTGCGGCTATTTCTATTGGTGTCCTTATATGAACCAGGGTACTTGTCATGCCGCCGATAACAAACATGCCCAAAACTGTGAACATCGAGAGAATTTTCTCTATTGTTCCGGTTTTTATCAGGTGTTTAACAGCCCTGGAACCCATCCGGTATCCGGTGTGCATCAGTAAAAATACCTGGCTGTTACAGAGAATTCCTGCTATCACAACGGCGGCTATCCCCGGCCACCACGCGCCGCTCAAAGCATAAGGGCACATGATTGCCAAAGTAACAGGGACAATGGTTGCCCAATTGATAGTATCGCCTAACGCAGCCATGGGCGGGAATAATGCCGCCTTGGTTTCTGATATCAAGTCACCATCGATAGGAGCTCCTAAAGATTTTTGTTCTTCCATCGACAGAGCAATTCCTATGGGAAGGGCAGCTGTCATGTCTTCTGCATTAAAAAGTTCGCTTGTCCTCTGCATAGCCTCCTGCATCTGGACATCTTTATCTTTGTACAATTTTTTCAGAATGGGGAACATGGTTGCAACCACGCCGTTTGCCTGATACCGTTCATAGCTATTACCGGCAGTATAAAACAGCCATAATCTGATGGATGCCCAATTCAGCTGACCTTTTGTTATATTTCCGTCTGTCTGTTGCTTCATTATTCCCGAAAAATCAATCTCGGAAAGTATCCCTCCATTATTTCTGCACCAAAAATCAAAGAATGCAATAAAGATAGCCAGTAGAGCTACACCAATACTGCTTAAACCGGTAAATGCGACAATCAGAAACCCCGCAATAAAAAACGGGAAATACCCTTTCTTCCCGATTGCGGATGCCACAATACACATGCCAACAACGGGCATCATGCTGCCGATAGCCGAAAGTCCCGATTGAAACCATCCGGGCAGGCCGGTAATAAACAGGCCAAGGGATTCGGAACCAAAATAAAGCGCTATCGACATTGGAATCCAGTAAAGGATAACCTTGAAAAGACTTGGAAAAATAATTGTTGATAGCCATACCTTGTCGTACTTTTTCTGCGCTATATATTTATCCGTTAACTGGTTCCAGATTGAACCGGCAGTCATTCTGACATTAGTTAGCTGGCTCATGACAAGCCCGACTGCCACCGCAACCGCCATCGCACTTTCAATGCCCATGCCGCTGGTGATAGCTACGGAGGCGGTTATAATGCCTGCTGCAGATGTATCGTTGGTAATTACCCAACCCGCCTGTGTTTGGGATAGATACATCGGCTGGATTGTAGCTCCCACAATCATTGCCGTTGGCACATCTCCCATAACAAGACCAACCAGTACTGAAAGGGGCAAAGGCTGTAAAACAAGCAGATTCAGTGAATGGCATCCGAATCCGCAATAGCTCAACCAGTAAAGGCCGCCTAAGGTTATTGCCTGCCAAAGTTCCATAACTCTCCTCCTAATCTACTTTCTTTCTCGTTTAACTACGTCAAGCGTGGTTGCTACATCGACGATACTGGCAATCCCTGCTTCTACTGCAACAGCAACTAATTTCTGTAAAGTTATTTCCTGTAAGGAATTTTCATCTCTAGCTATCACCACTTCACACAGCATCCCCAAATTTAATCCACTGACGGCACGGCACCTATCACGGGCGGTACTCATAATAAACTGATTTAGGGGTGTTCCAGACAGCATGTCGACAAGAAAAATACAACCCCTGGAAAACATATCCGCGATGACGGCAATTTCTCCGCCAAATGCTTCAACATCATCACCTTCTTCCAGGCAAAGACTTACAATATTTTTTATGTCGCCAAGAATCATCCGTAACGATTCCTGGATTCCTTCTGCCAGGGCTCCATGACTGAGAAGAATTATTCCAAAACGATTCTGATCGATTTCCTTAGACAATAGTTCTTTCAATCCAGCCTCCGGAAAACTACAGCCGATATCTTTCTTTTACCACTTTAAATGTTTCATCAGCAGCGTCAAAAGTATAATCAAGGTCTTTCGCGGTCATCGAACAATTGGTAAACATATTATGATAGTGGGTGATGTATACTCCCCGTCTTACCATTTCCGCAATCCAATCCTGGTGCCAAAAAGAAGAGTTTGCCGGATCGGCAATGCGCAAAAAAAACAATGATGGAAGGCCGCTTACTTTAAGCTCAAAACCGTTATTTTTTGCGATATCAACCAAGCCATCTGTCAGAGTTTTTCCGATATTCTGCATATACGCCACGGCATCTATACTCTTCAGTTTTTTTATCGTAGCAATCAGCGCTGCCATCGGTACTGCTGACATCCAGTAGCTTCCGGTGTAGGTAACAGATTCTACTGCATTCCGCAGGGAATCCCTGCCGCATAAGACCGAAATATTATAACCGTTTGCAACTGCTTTCCCCATGGTAATCAGATCCGCTTTAATCCCAAAATAGTGATCCGAACCGTTAAAATCCATGCGGAACCCGGCCCGCACATCATCAAAAATTAAAACAATACCGTTGTTCGCACAGAGCCTGCGAACGTTTTTCCAATAACCGGATTCGGGAATAATGTTGTCACTAAAAGTGGTATGATGGTAGGGCATGGAAATGACCGAAGCAATTTCACCGGGATGTTCCAGCACTGTTTTTTCAAGCAGTTCAAAATTATTGAATTCAATAAAAATATTGTTTTTTACTTCGTCATCCAGGATTCCGGGATTTCCTTTCTTCTGGCACCATGCATTTACCCCATGGTAACATCCGGACATCATAATAGTTTTTTTCTTCCCGTTGCCGCTCTCGCAGTCATAACGGCCAGGGTGGTAACATCTCCGCCATTTTTTGCAAAAAAAGCCCAGTCGGCGCTTGCCACAGTATTAACCATTATTTCCGCTGCTTCAATGATAATAGGAGACACAATAGTAGTACAATCACTTTTTTTTCTTTGTTCTGCCGCTGCCGCTTCTATGTCAGGATCCTTATATCCAAGAGAATTGGTTCCGTAGGCACAGCCGTAATCAATAAATTTATTTCCATCCACGTCCCAGATATATGTCCCTTCGGCCCTGGAAGAAAAAAGAGGGTAAGCGTTTATAGGATTTAATCTTCCTCTTCCAACCCCTAAATGTCCGTATAAGCCGCAGGGTAACACTTTGCTGGCTCGATCAAACAGTTTAAGACTATTCGTATATATATTCGTTTTCATAGCTCTCCTAGTTTATATAACTATTCGCGCGATAAAGCAGCTTTTCGAACGCGTCGATCATGGGAATAAAGCCCCTTACAACATAGTCTTCATGAACGGTGAGCACAAATTGATTAAGAAACCCGCTCATGATACCGGCGGCAACGGTGACATTTGCATATTCAATCCTGGCACGCACGGGAACAGGTAAATCTTCCATGATTTCAAGCCGGTGATTTTTACAAAAAATATTTACTGTCAGCTCTGAATTATCACGGACTACGATTTGCAGCAATCCGTCGGCAATTCTATCCGCCAATTCCCTGCCATCTTCGCAGTTACCCAAGGCCACGGCTGTTTGTACCGTACTTAAAAAGATACTGGCGTTTCCTTCTTTTTTTTCGATGGACCTGTTTACAAGCTGCATATGCGCATAACTCCTTCTTGCCGGAAGTCAATGTATACAGCATTGTAGCAAAGGTTTTGACAAAGTCAAGCAAAGTTAAAGCGTAAAAAAAAGAAAAGTAAATTTTTAAGTTAAAAGGCTTTTTAGCCTAAAAAAATTAAGCGTTAAGGAGTAATAGAAATGTCCTCTTTCTGTGTTAGCAAAACTGTAAAGGTGCTGATATTAATAACCTCTTCCTTGGTACGCATCTTTTTGAGTAATTCTTCCATGTTCTTTGTCGACCTGGTGACAATCTTTAACATATAATCATATTGTCCTGCGATCCTGTGGCATTCAAGAATGTCAGGACACTCTAAGATGAATTTTTCAAAAGTAGTATCATTTGCCACTGTATGATTGCTTACCTGGACCAGACAAAAGCAGGTAAATTCTTTTCCGAATTTTTCCGGGTCCAGCATAACAGAATATGCTTTAATATAACCAAGATTTTCCAGTCTTTGAAGGCGTGTACGTACCGCAGGGGTCGACAGGTTAATAAACTGCCCTAATTCTGTCAGGGAGATGCGTGCGTTTTTTCGTAACTCCAGCACTATTTTTTTATCCACATCGTCCATAGTTTACCTTTTCTGAAACGAAGAACCGGCAGACTGCCGCAGAAATCAGCATTCTTGAACGTCATTCGTCCCCATCCCGTTTTTTTACCACCATCCGTTTTCCGCCGCGTTTAGCGTCCGGGCCACCGCGTCCAGCGTTCGGACCGCTACGTCTGCCGTCCGGGCCGTTACGTTTAGCGTCCGGACCGGAACGGCCGGCGGCGGTTTTTTCCCCGCTTCCGCGGCCGTTCCGGTCCCCGCCGTCCGGTTCGGAATCCCGGCGTTTCCCCCGGTCCGGCGGATTCCTCTTTTGTTCCCGGGCGGCCCTTTCCAGCACTTTCAGGGATTTGTCAAATTCACCCAGAAAGGCCGGCAGATCGTCGGCAAAGACAATGACCGACTGCCGGTCAAAGCCGCCGGTTTCCTTGTTTTTACTTTCCACAATGTTAAGGTACAAATCGCCCAGGCGGTTCTCCTTAACATTAAGAAAATAAGTCCTGTTGGGAAGGATCAGTTTGGTCGAAAACAGTTCGCCCCGTATGCCCATGGTATTCTCCGTTATTATACTATTCCGCCGCGCCGGCTTCGGCCCTTGCCGCCGCTCCGTCCGCCGCCGCCGTCATGGCGCCCTGCCACGCGATAAGTTCCCGTTCCAGTTCCGCGCTGCCTTCGGCGTCCGCCATAATCCGGAACACCGGTTCCGTCCTGGAACCCCGCATCCAGATAAAGGCAAGCTCCCTGCCGCCGGAATCCTTGAAAACAATTTTAAGCCCCCCGGTTCCGGCGAGGCCGAACCGGACCAGGTTTCGCAGTTCTTCGGTTCCGATACAGGCCCGTCCTTCCCAGGCGGCGATGCCCCAGCGCCGTTGTAAATCCTCTTTTTTCGCGGCCCATTCCCGTTCAAAAACAGCCTGGTACTTTTCTTTCAGAAGGGCGTGATCGGCGGTGCGTACCCGGAATTTTGCCTCCGGTGTCGCGACCCCGGTGGTATAAAAAACGGGAAGCGACGCGATAATGTCCGACATGGTAAACGCCGTTCCCGCCGCCGGATTTACCCGCTCGGGGGCTCCGGGCGCGCCGCGGACGGCGCTCAAGCCGCGCCAGATGTCAAAAAATCCGCCCGCGGACCCGCCCCGGATGGTGAGGAATTTTACCAGGGCCAGGATCGTTGCCAGGGGATCCCTCACCGACGAGGGGTGGGTAATGTTCCCGCCGTTGGAACCTTCGCCGAGGATCCGCACGAGATACCCTTCGTTCCTCAGCCGCCGGGCCAGGTTAACCACATTGGCTTCCCCCACTTCCGAGCGGAACACCCGGACGCCGAAGGCTTCGGCGATACGGTCGATACGCATGGAGGTGGGACCGTTAACCGCTATCGCCGCTTTGGCCGGGGGCCGGCCTTCTTTGACGCCGGCCTCCGGCTTACCGGGCCAGGCCGGCTTGCCAGGACAAGCCAGATCGCCGGCCCAGGCCAGGTGGGCCAGTTCCGCCGCGCAGGCCAGGGCAAACACTTCCTGGGCCTCCAGGCTCCGCCCGGCGTTAAGCGCGTCGTCCCAGATTACCAGGTTCCCCCGGTCGCCGTCGCAGTCCGGCACATACCCGAGGATCACCGAAGGATCCGCGGCGTGTTGTTCTTCCAGAAAAAGCCTGCACTGTTCCAGGGATTTCCCTTCGGGGATAATCGTGTGGGCGATTTCGCCGGGTTTGTCGTTGATTGCGTGAAAGCCGATTCCCAGGGAACGGAAGAGTTCCCGGTCTATGCTGACCGTCCGGGCGGATCCGTTAAAGTCCGCGGCGATCCCCAGGGGGAATTGTTTAAGCCCCTTGGCGACGGCCTCCATGACACGGTTTCCGGCCGGAGGGGGCCCGGCGGCAAGCTCCCGGCTGAAAGACAGATAGGCCTCCAGGGCTTCCCGCTTTACCTGTTCCGATTCGGCATAGACCCGCTCTACCTCCGGGCCGCGGGCTTTTTCCAGTAATGCCAGGATCCCTGCTATGGGATCGGGCCGGGCCAGGCAGGTTTTCAGGGCGTCGATCAGTTTGTTTGCCTCTTTCCCTTCCAGAACCCCCCCGTCATCCAGGCCGAACTTAAGGCCGTTGTGGCCCACGGGATTGTGGCTTGCCGAAATGTAACAGAAACCGGCCGGCTTCGAACCGGAAGCGCCCCCGGCGGAACTTCCGGCAAAGGCCATGATTTCCGGCGCCGCGGCGATCCCCGCAAAACGGACGGCGCAGCCGGAAGCAAGGAAGGCGCGGATCATGATGTCCGCCGCCGCTTCCCCGGTGGGCCGGGTATCCCGTCCCAGGATAAGCGCCGGCTTCCCGCCCGACCGGGCGGCCAGATACTCCGCAAAGACAAGCGCTCCCACCGCGGCGATAATCCCATAGGGGGGCGCCAGGGCCGCGGAGGGATCTTCCTCGTTTCCCGAGGCGGCAAAAACGCCCCTCCAGCCGGAGGGGGAAAGGATCATCCCCTTCAGCGCGCTTTTAAGGGCCCTTTCTGTGACGGGAGGATCACGGAAGTTCACAACCATGGAACTAAGTATACAGAAGCGGATACTCCATGGAAACCCTATACCTGCTGACAAAAAAATAATATATTGTTATTATAGGAGATGTAAGGATTGGCTAATTATGGAAAAAATATACCTGGATTACAATGCCACTACTCCAATCCGCCGGGAAGTCCGGGACGCGATTATAGAAGATTTAACCGTTTACGGTAACGCGTCAAGCATGCACGCCGCGGGCCGGGAAGCCCGGAACCGGGTAGAGGAAGCCCGTAAAAGGGTGGGGGAACTGCTGGGCGTTCCCGCCGGGACGATCATTTTTACCTCCGGCGGTTCGGAATCGAACAATACGGTTTTTAATACCCTGCGGCGTCTTGCCTCGGATGAGCGGGGAGCGCCCCTCTCCGGGGGCAGGCGGGGTTTTATCACCACCGCCATTGAACACCCCTGCGTGCTTAATTCGGCCAAATTTCTGGAATCCCTGGGGTTCATGGTAACCTTTCTTCCGGTGGACGAAAACGGCAAAATCAGGATGGACGCGCTGAAGCGCGCGCTGAACGGGGAAACCCTCCTGGTGTCGGTGATGATGGCAAACAACGAAATCGGCACGATCCAGGACATCAGGGAAATCGCCGCCCTGGCAAAAGCCGCGGGGGCCTTTGTACACACCGACGCGGTCCAGGCTGTGGGCAAGGTGCCGGTGAACGCCGCGGAACTGGGGGTAGATTACCTTACCATGTCGGCCCACAAAATCTACGGCCCCAAGGGAATCGGCGCCCTTTATATCAAAGAGAAGGCCCCCCTCTTTCCCCTGATCCACGGAGGCCACCAGGAAGATGGTATGAGGGCGGGGACCTATAACAACATCGGGATCCTTGGTTTTGGCAAAGCCGCGGAGCTGGCAAAGCTGGAACTGGACAGTTACGGTACAGCCATGCGGACCCTGCGGAACAAGCTCCGGGACGGGCTTATGGCGCGGGTCCCCCATATCAGGATTAACGGCCACCCCGAGGACGTGCTTCCCAATACCCTGAACGTGTCCTTTCCCGGCGCGGAGGGGGAATCGATCCTGCTTTCGATGGACCTGGAAGGGATCGAGGCGTCTACCGGTTCGGCCTGCGCCTCCGGCAGCCTGGAGCCCAGCCATGTGCTGCTTGCCATTGGAGCGGGGCCGGAGCTGGCCCACGGCTCCATCCGGTTCAGTCTGGGCCTGGGAGTAACCGAAGCGGATATTGACTATGTGACAGCCGCGGTACCGCCGATTATCGAACGGCTCCGGGCAATGTCTACGCTCAAAACCGGCGGCGGGGCGGTTTCCTTATAGAGGAGGATTTTAGTATGACCAGCTGGTTATATTCGGATACGGTAAAAGAACATTTTGTAAATCCCCGGAATGTGCTGCTGGACGACGAGACGGACTTTCCCGCCGACGCCCGGGGGGAAACGGGGAATATCAGGTGCGGGGATCAGATGCTCATGCTGCTGCGGATTAAGGATGACGTGATCACCGACGTGCGGTGGAAAACCTACGGCTGCGCCAGCGCCATCGCTTCCACCAGCATGCTTTCCGAAACGATCAAGGGCATGAGCCTTGCCGACGCCTACAATATCAGCCCCGAAGACCTGGTACAAAAGCTGGGAGGGCTCCCGGAAAACAAGATCCACTGTTCCGTTCTGGGGGATAAAGCCCTGCGGGCGGCCATCGACGACTACCTGGCTAAAACCGGCCGGGCCGGACTTTTTAAGGAACCGGCGGTCACGATCTGTACCTGTCTTAACATTACCGACAAGGACATCGAAACCGCCTGGAAAAACGGCGCCCGTACCTGGGAAGGTTTACAGGCCGCCACCAAGATCGGTACCGTCTGCGGCGGCTGCAAACAGCGGGCCCTGGAACTGCTCCACGGGATGGAGCATTTGTACGGATAGATTTGCCCGCCGCCGGGATTGCCTTGTTTTCCCCGGCATTTTTAACTACACTATGGGTAACGCCTGGACTCGGGGAGAAACCGGAAATCGATGAACAAGATTATCGCGAAAAAGCGGCTGTCGGATGATGTGTACGAAATAACTGTGGAAGCGCCGTTTATTGCCGCGTCCCGGAAGGCGGGGCAGTTCGTCATTGTACAGATCGATACCGACTGGGGGGAGCGAATCCCCCTGACCATCGCCGACGCCGATCCTGCCGATGGTACCCTGACCATGGTTTTCCAGACCGTCGGAGCCAGTACCCATAAGCTTGCAGTAAAAGAACGGGGCGGGTATATAGAAAATATCCTGGGGCCCCTGGGAAACCCGACCCATGTTGAAAAGTTTGGGCACGTGGTCTGTGTGGGAGGCGGCATCGGCGTGGCCCCGCTCTACCCGATTGTGCAGGCCATGAAAGCCGCGGGAAACCGTGTATCGGTGATCATCGGAGCCCGGACAAAAGAGCTGGTGATCTTTGAGGATCGGATGAAAAACCATGCCGACGAACTGGTTATCGTCACCGACGACGGATCCTACGGCAAAAAAGCCCTGGTCACCGGCCCCCTGAAGGAATACTGCGCCGCCGTCCCCAAACCGGATATGAGCGTCGCCATCGGTCCCCCGGTGATGATGAAGTTCTGCGAAAAAACCGCCGCGGAATACAATGTGCCCATCCTCGTATCCCTTAATACCATCATGATCGACGGTACGGGAATGTGCGGCGGCTGCCGGGTTACCGTGGGGGACGAAACCAAATTTGTCTGCGTCGACGGCCCGGAATTTGACGGCCACAAAGTAGATTTTGATAACATGATGCTCAGGATGAAAGCCTTTAAGGCCCGGGAAGACGAGGATCACCACCGCTGCCATCTTGAACTGGGACTGGAGAAACAAGGATGAGCGAAAAACAGCTGACCCCCGCGGAGCTTGACGCCGGGGCAGGGATTCTGCTTAAGCCGCTGCTGGAAAAAAAACTCCGGGCCCAAACCGGGCCGGGCATCAGCGCCAAAGACCGGGCGGCCATTTCCGCCCAGGAAATGCCCGCCCAGGATCCGGCGGTCCGGGGGAAAAATGTCGCCGAGGTAGCCCTGGGTTACAGCGAAAACCAGGCCCGGCTTGAGGCGGAACGGTGCCTGGGCTGCAAAAACGAGCCCTGTGTTAAAGGATGTCCGGTGGCGGTACCCATTCCCCGGTTTGTTTCGGAAATTCAGAAAGGTGATTTCAAGGCCGCGGTGGACATCATTAAAGAAACGAACCTGCTTCCCGCGGTCTGTGGCCGGGTCTGTCCCCAGGAAAAACAATGCCAGGCCGAATGTACCCTGGGGAAAATGCTTAAAGATATTGGAAAGGCCGTCGCCATCGGCAGGCTGGAACGCTTTGCCGCCGATTGGGAGCGGGACAACAAAAAGGTAACCATCCCCGAGCTTAAGCCCGCCACAGGCAAACGGGTGGCGGTTATCGGTTCCGGCCCCGCGGGCCTTACGGTGGCCGCCGATGTGGCCCGGGAAGGACACGCCGTTACAATCCTTGAAGCCTTCCACAAACCCGGCGGGGTCATGGTGTACGGCATCCCCGAATTCCGGCTTCCCAAGGCAATTGTCCGGGCGGAAGTGGATATCCTTGCCAAGATGGGCGTCAAGATCGAAACCAACTTCCTCGCGGGCCGCACGGGCACCATACAGGAATTGCTCAGCAAGCCCTCTGGTACCGCCTCCGGGTCCCAAAGAGACGAAGGTTCCCCTCCGGTATACTCCGCCGAGTCCCAAAGGGACGAAGGTTCCCCCCCGGATCTCCGTACCGGCTATGACGCGGTGTTCATCGGCGTTGGAGCGGGGCTTCCCAAATTTCTCGGCTGCCCCGGCGAAAACCTCGTTGGGGTGATGAGCGCCAATGAATACCTTACCCGGGCCAACTTAATGAAAGCCTACGACGCGGACAAGGCCGCCACTCCCATGTACCGGTCAAAAATTACCGCGGTCATTGGGGGAGGCAACGTGGCCATGGACGCGGCCCGCATGGCCCTCAGGCTCGGCTCCGAAGAGGTTCACGTTATCTACCGCAGAACCAGGGAAGAAATGCCTGCCCGGGCGGAAGAAGTAGAGCATGCCATAGAGGAGGGAATTGTTTTTGATTTTCTCCGCAACCCCCAGCGCTTTTTGGGCGACGACCAGGGCCGGGTAACAGGGATGGAGCTTCTTAAGTACGAACTGGGCGAGCCGGACGATTCGGGCCGCCGCAGTCCCGTGGCAATCAAAGACTCCGGGTATATGTTTGCCTGCGACACGGTCATTGTGGCCCTGGGGAATGAATCCAATCCCCTTTTAACCAGGACCACGGACAACCTGAATGCGGACAGAAAGGGCCGGATCATCGTGGACGGGAATCAAAAAACAAGCCTGGATAAAGTGTATGCCGGCGGTGACATTGTCCTGGGAGCCGCGACGGTGATCCTTGCCATGGGTGAGGGACGCCGGGCGGCGGCGGCGATAAACAGTATATTAACATCATGAACAAAAAACAGGAAAGCGGGAAAATCATGAAACGGATCCTCTTTTGCCTTGCCGCTCTGTGGTATTCGGCGTTTGTCCTCTTTGCCCAGGAAGAGACGGCGGCTCAACCGGTTCAACCGGTTCAACCGGTACAGCCTGCGCCGGTTGAACCGGTCCAGGCCGCTCCCGAACCGCCGGCCTTTTCAGTCCCGCCGGCGCAGCCCTCCGTCCAGCCGCCGGCCCAGTCCCGGCCGTCCCAGGCTGTCCTACAGCCGGTCCAACCGCAGCAGCCGGCGGCACAGCCAACCCAGCCGGCTGTATCGCAGCCGCCGGTGGTACAGCCGGCCCAACCGGCTGCGCCGCTGCGGACAAGTCCCGACGCCCTGCAGAATTACCGGATAGGGCGGGATCTGGAAGCCAGGAACCGTTTTGGGGAAGCAAATTCCTACTACAACGAGGCGGTGCGGATCTGCCTGGACGAGCTTAACCGGAACGGTTCCAACATGGAAGCCTATACGGTTCTTACCTGGTCTTTGTTACGGCAAAGAAAATATGCCGAAGTAATAAACTGGGGCGACAGGGCCCTGCGGATTAATCCGAACGATTTCCGTATTGTGGAAACCCTAGGGGAAGCTTACTTTTTTATTAACGATTACGCCCATTCCCTTATTATGATGCAGTGCTATGTAGCCAACATGCCCCGGCAGGACCGGGCTTCAACGGCCTATTTCTTTATGGGAGAAATTTACCGGAACCAGCGGAAATACCTCCATGCGGATATAGCCTATACCACTGCGGTAACCCTGGAGGGCAGCATGTTCCTGTGGTGGTTCCGGCTGGGTACGGTACGGGAAGCGGCGGGTGAATATACTCCCGCCATTGAAGCGTATGAAAAAACACTGGACCTTAATCCCAATTATCAGGAGGCGGTTGAAGCCCTGGAGCGGACAAAGCGGCTGAATGCCGCCGCTCAAAGAAACCAGGGATAAAAAAGTCCGTTTGTGTTTGTGAACCCCCGGGGGCGGGATTTAAAAAAAGAAAAGCGATTGAAAAAAATGCTGTGGCCCGTGAAGGCGCTGTTCCTTCTTTTTATGGGCTGTGATATGTTTAATACTCCGATTGATCCCTTTATACGGGAACATACGGCGGAGGTAACCGTTGCCTCCCTTGATCTTACGAATGCGGTATGGCAGCCGGACAAAAACGGCTATCTTACTTCCGGCCCTGATGTAGAAATCAACGTTGTCATTAATAATCCCGCCGGTATTGAACTTGTTTTTACCGCGGCCTGTTTTATCAACGGCGCGGAAGAACCCGCGAATCTTCCGGGCGGCAGGTTTGGGTATAAAAAAACAAGCAATTACAGGGTACAGATAAAAATAAGCGGAATCACGACAACCCCGGGAGAACAGATTCATATAAAGCTGGGGATGCAAACCGCAGACGGGCTCCGTACTTTTTCACCCTACAACTGCCCGCCCATTGCAACAAACCTGGCGCTTTTGGAAGAAATAGCGGTTACGGGGGGCATAACGTATCCCAGCCTGAGCGCTGCCCTTGACGCCGCGGCGGCCGGTACGGAATCAAATCCCGCTGCGGTAAGGCTGCTAAAAAACACGGACTTTCCGGAAACAGGCGCCGCCGCCTATACCATCAGCGCAAAGCATATAAAGCTTATCAGTGATGGAGGGGTCCATACCATTACCCACAAAACCGGCCATACCGGTTCTTTATTCGAAGTAAGCGGCGGTTCTTTGGTTTTGGAAAATATTACCATCGCCGGAAACGGAAGCGATGGAAACAGCGCCATTAAGGTGTCCTCAAAGCTGACCATGGGCGTCAACGCGGCCGTGAAAAACTTTGCCGCTTCTTCTAACGGCGGCGCAGTCTATATTGACGGCGGTACGTTCACTATGGAGGGCGGATCCATAACCGGCAATACAGCTACCTTGGGCAGCGGCGTTTTTGTGGACGGTACGTTTACCATGTCCGGCGCTGCCCGGATTACCGGAAACGATGTGTATCTGAGCGGAAATAACACCATCAAAGTGGGCGGTACTTTTTCCCCGATCCCCGCCGGCATCGCGGCCACAATTTCATTGCCGTCCTATGCAGTCGATATACAGGTACTTTCCGAATCAAGTCCCGGCCTTATGACATCAGAACACGACTGGTTTGCCGTAACAGATAGTACGTACCATGTCAATAGCAGCGGGAAACTGGCAACATGGACTTATCCGGGGGACGTTAACGGTACTGTTCCGGGAACTCCGGGGAATGATTATATTTCTGTAGGCGGAAGCATTAACTCGGGCGGGGCTATTAATGCCGGGGAAGGTAACAATACAGTTACCGTTGGGCAAGACATAAACGGCGGAACGATCACCGCGGGAAGCGGTACAGACAGTATCACTGTTGAAGGAAATATGTACGGCGGCTTCATATACGCCGGCGGCGGTGATGATGCCATAGAAATCAAGGGAATCATCAACAGTTATGCGGTGATCGATGCCGGTCCGGGAAACGACACTGTTAGTATTGGTAAGTTTGACGGCTTTCTTACTATTGATCTGGGCAGTGACAGCGATACGGACGCCGTTTATATTTACAGCAGCGGCGGCGGTATATTAACCATTACCAGCTTTGATACCGCGCATGACAAACTGCACCTTCCGGCTGCTACGGGTATTCCTGTCGTAAACGGCGGTAATATAGAGATTTCCTTGCCGGGATGGGGGAAGGTCATACTGACCGGGGTATCGGATACCAATTACGGCAGTTATATACTCAAGGATTTACCATAGGTATGCCGGAAAAGATAACGTCAAAAGTTAAATTCCCCATCGGCATCAAACTGGTTACCATCATTACCGTATTGCTGCTGCTTTCTCTGGGGGCGATTACCTTCCTGGTATCCTACATGGTAACGAGGGATGTGCAGATCACCGCGGAAGAAAATAATTTTTCCGTAAACCGACAGTCCGCTTCGGAAACGGAACGGACCCTTTCCTCCATACGGTCCGCGGTTTTTGTCCTGCTGGAAACTATCCGGAACATCGCGGACACCGCATGGCCGGAAGCGGAGGATCTGATTGGGCGGGACACGGACAGCTTCTTTAGCCGCAACGAACAGGTAGCCGCGATTATCGTGCCGGGTCTTCTGGAGCTTGTTAATGAAGGCTATTTCCGGTCCAACGAACTGGACAGTGAGCTGCCGCATCAATTTCTTGATCAGCAGGCGGATGCCCTGCGGCGCTGCGCCGCAGGGGAAACAATGCTGCTCAATGCCGCTCCGTTTTTTCAATCCGCGGCGCTGGTTATGCTTTGTCCCTTTAAGCGGGGAGAAAACGCCTACGCGGCGGCGATCTTTTTCAGTTCCGATTCCCTTAACGACAATTACGGTCAGGGGGTTAATTCCTCATTTCTGATTAACGATACGGGGGATGTCCTGATCCATCCCGATTATGAGCTGGTCAGGGCAGGGGTAAATCTGGCCGATCATCCTTTTGTCGAAATACTCAGGGACAGTACGGAAACCCGCCTGCAAACCCTCTATACGGACAAAGACGGGAAGCGCTATTTTGGGGCTTTTCAAAAACTCATGATTGGCAGCGCTGCGCTTGTTACCATCGTAGAATACGACAAAATTTTTGAAGGGATCGTTACTACCACCCGGCGGAATATTTATTTAACCGGGGTAGTACTTTTCGCGTCGATTATCCTTGTCTGGCTCTTTTCAAAAACCATTTCCGGTCCCTTAAAAGTCCTTACCGCCGCGGCGGGGGAAATTGAAGCGGGCCGCTTTGATCTTGAGCTGATGCCCGGAACAAGGGACGAAATCGGCGTTCTGACGGCAAGTTTCGGCAGAATGGGCAGCGCTCTGGGGATCTTCGGCCGCTTTACCAACCGGGATATCGCCATCCGGGCCATGCGGGGCCAGATTCATCCCGGCGGCGAACCGAAGAACGCCACCATCCTTTTTTCCGATATACGGAATTTTACCTCCATCAGTGAAAAGTTTTCCGCACACTTGGGCGGCGCCGCGTCCGATAAACTTGTCCGCTGGCTTAACGAGTACCTTACCCGCATGGTCGGCTGTGTGGAAAAAACCGGCGGCGTGGTGGACAAGTTTATCGGCGACGCGGTAATGGCCCACTGGGGAACCGCCTATACGGCCGGCAGTCCCGAACACGACGCGTTAAACTGCGTCCGCTCCGCCCTCCTGATGAGGGCGGCCCTGTGCGAACTGAATAAAAAACGGGAACCGGGAGATGCCGCAAACCCGGTTATTAAAATAGGCTGCGGCATTAATTCTGGTATGGTTACCGCGGGGCAGATCGGTTCTACCGAGCGGATGGAATATACCGTTATCGGCGACGCGGTAAACCTGGCAAGCCGGACGGAAGCGCTGAACAAGCCCCTGGGTACGGATATTCTGATTACGGAAAATACCTGGAACCTGGTCGGCCGGTATCTTATTACGGAAGAAATGCCCCCGGTCACCGTCAAGGGAAAGGAAAAATCCATCCGCCTGTTTGCGGTGATCAACCTCAAGACAAAAAAGGGAACCCAGCCAAAACCGCATACCCTGGACGAAGTGCGCCGTTTTTTGGGAATTGATCCCCCCGATATGTACAAGGTTAAGCTCCATGCGGAAGAAAAAAAATACAAGATCGACTCAGATAGCTGACAAGCCCCGGCGTTTCCCCGCCGCCGATGCTGCCGTCTATTTCCTCTGCGGAGCGGGAATCGCCGTATGCCTGTGGCTTTTTTTTACCGACCTGAACAAAAGCCTTATACAGCTGGACAAAACTCCCGTGGCGGACATTTCCTTTAAATACAAGGCGGCCCAGCGCCGTATTGCCGACCGTGTTCTCTGGGACAGACTGCAGCAGCATTCCCCTGTCTATTCCGGCGATCTTATTCGCACCGCGGATCTTTCCGAGGCAACCGTTTATTTTCCCGGCGGGGCCGAAATCGACTTGTCGGAAAACAGCATTATCCAGGTATTTCCGGAACGCATTGATCTTACCCGGGGAGATGTCAGCCTGGCCGCGGAGTCAAAGGGCGTTATCATTACCTGCGGGGGAAACACCCTGGATATTGCCTCCGGCGCGGTGGTCACCATTAGTTCCGGAGAAGAAGGCTTTAGCCTGAATGTCATTGAAGGAACGGTCCGGCTGGATTCCGGTTCGGGATTCACGGACATTCCGGAAGGAACCGCCGTTATCCTTGATTCCCGGGGTGCTGCGCTTGTTCGAAGCCACGCCGTTCCGGTAAGCCCCCGGCCCCAGACAAAATACCTGGTTCAGGAAAACGCCCCTGTTCGTTTTTCCTGGAATACCCTGAACTACCAAAGCGGTGAAAAGACACGGCTTGAAATTGCGGAAGACCGGCGTTTCTCCAAACCGGTTTTAAAAACCGATATAGACGGTTCGGAAACCACCGTTTCCCTGGAAGCGGGAAAGTGGTGGTGGCGGGTTTACCCCGCGGAAAGCCGGACCCCGCCTTCGGGGATCAAACTATCGCTGATTAACGCCGTGCCGCCGGCGCCAATTTCTCCCGGCCGGGACGCGCTTATCCGGTACAATACCAGGCTTCCCGAGATCCGTTTTATATGGTCGGAAACTCCGGAGGCATCGTCCTATATCGTCGAAGTTTCCGTGGATGCGGCCTTTACCCTGCCGCTTATACAAACCCAGGTGCAGCGATCCTTTTTAAATTCCCGGCTGGAAGCGGGTCGCTGGTACTGGCGGGTACGACCGGTATTTTCAGGATCCTTTACAGGAACGGTGAATGATTCCGGAACAGCCTCTTTTACGATTGAACAGACCGGCGAACTTGCGGCGCCTGTTCTTAACGCGCCGCCGGACGGCGGTTTTTTCAGCATCCTCCCGGAACGGCAGAACGCCTATTTTTCCTGGAAGCGGGAACCGGAGGCGGCGGCCTATACAATTTACATTTCAAAAAACGCCGATGTCAGCGGTCCCGTTATTTCCGGGAAGATACAGCAAAATTACTTTATCTACGGTTCCGGGGAAACCACCCTGACCGAAGGCGTTTACTATTGGGGAGTAACCCAGACCAATTCCGCGGGTAGCGAATCTCCCCTTTCCGGGATATTCAGTTTTACCGCCGCCGCCAATCCGCCGCCGGTACGGGCGCCGGCTGAGCCGGTGGCCGCGCCGGCGGCTGCGCCGGTTGCGGCGGAAATTCCTCCGCCTGAAAGGCCCGCGTCCCCGCCGCTTCCCCCGACCGTCCCCGTACCGGTAAGCCCCCGGGACGGTTTTGTATTCGGCGTCAGGGAGATCCTGAATCTGGAACGGATTGACTTTCGGTGGATCGAAACCGCGGGGGCAGAGGCCTACATTTTTACACTGTACAAAACAGGACCGGGCAATACCCGCAGGGAAATAGTCCGTACCCGGCAGCGGCAGGCCTTCTGCTCCGTATATCTGCCGCAGCTGGATACCGGTACATTCCTGTGGCAGGTTGAAGCGGTACAGCGCGACGGGAACATTGAAAGAAGCAGCGATCCGGGGCAAAGCTCGTTCACCATCGACATACCCCTTCCCGGCGAAATCAAATTCTACGACCCGGGACCGCTCTATGGCAATTAAGGTACGGGGAATGGGACGTGTGTGCGCGGCGCTTATGATGAGCGTTATCCTTGGGGTCACTGCTTTTTCCCGGGAAGAGGATCCTGCCATATCCCCGGCGGAAGAAAATACCGACAAAGAATTTTATTCCTACCCCCGGGAAGAGGACGGAGCTTTTATCCAGCATCTTGCCTGGCAGGGCGTTGAATACGTACGGCATTACGAAGTTATCATTGAGCGGAAAGAAGGAGACGGTTACATCGAGGTATTACGGGAAACCACCGGGGAAACATTTATCGAATTTTCATTCCGCGGCGGTTCGTACCGCTACCGGGTACAGGCTTACGATCTTTTAAACCGGCCTTCGGGAAACGCTCCCTGGAAGGATTTTACCATTATCGCCGTACAACCCGGCTTTTCCCCCGGCGAACCAAAAGTCCCGGGGGTGAATTTTTTCGCTTCCGCGGGTTATGCTCCCCTGGTTCCCCTGTACGGCAATCTCTTCGATCTGTTTGACACCGTTCATTTTCCGGGAGCCTATGCCAGGGTTGGATTTGTTCCCTTTAAAACGGACTTTGGCAGCTTCGGTTTTGAACTTAATCCCTTTTGGGATTACCTTACCATAAGCCGGAACGATTACAGGGGAACAAGCCACCTGGCGGGGATCCATGTCAACGCGCTGTATCAAAAAAGCCTTCCCCCGGAGACGATGTTTATCAATGTCAGGCTGGGAGGGGGCGTTACCTCGCTGCTTGATTTTCACTTTACCTATGCAAACGGTACATCACAATCAATGAACGGCTTTTATATTTCCGCCGGAGCGGACATATCATTCCAGTGGTTCTTTTTCCGTTTCTTTTACCTTGAAGCGGGCCTGGCCTACCGTCATATCATCACCCCCGGGGAGCCGTTTCAGCAGGGGTATATCAGTCCCTTTGCGGGCATGGGCATACAGCTGTAACCCTCCTCCAAAAACCGGCCCTGTTCATTCTTTCTCTATTTGCAGCAGTATGCCGTCAAGGGTTTTAAACAGATGGGTCTTTTCCTTTTTGTCCGTATTTTTTTCAAGATCCCTTTTTTTATTGAACCGTTCCAGGATAACGAAAGTTTCCCGCAGCAGAAGTCCGAATTTTCCCGGCAGGGGAAGCGCGGAGACAAGCGCCAGTTTGGAAAGCATGATCAGTCCTTCCATGGTCACCGCCCGCTGGATACCCTGTATCAGGCTGCCCTGGGCAATAATAAAAGGTCCGGCGCGGAAAAGGATTTTTCCGTAGGGCGGAAAAAGGTTGGCCAAAATAACCGCGGCCAGGGTGATAAGGGTAAAACCGGGACGGGTTTTTTTGCGGGTCAGGACCGCCAGCAGCCAAAACAGCAGAAACAGCCCCGCCCTGACGGCAACAAAGGGGATAAACAAAAACGCCGCCATGCCAAGCAGCGCCGCTGTTCCCTTAACCAGGGGAACAGAGGCTTTGCCCGCCGCCGCGGATCCTCCGCGGCTGCCGCGGGCCGGACCGGGAAGCGCCGCTCCGGCGTCACGGGCTTTTCCCCGCCGCAGGGCAAACCATTCCGACCGGGCGGCAAAGGCTTCGGCAAAAAGTCCCAGCCCGGCGCCGCTGATAATTCCCGCGGCAAGAAAGGGCGGCGCAAGATAGCGGGCGCTTTCGCCAAAAAGAAAAAGCCCCGCCAGGCACAGCTGGAGGCCGTTGGACACAAAAGCGCCGGCCGTTCCTATACCGGCAAAACTGATGGCCGGACCCTTTGTACGGTTCCCCAGGGTACGGCGCAGCAGGTACATCAGCGCGGCGGAAGAAACGGTCCCGGTAAGGGAAAACAAAAACACATACGAAAAAAGGGTCCCCGTTACCAGAGCCTGTCCAAGAATTTTTATCAGCACCAGCAGGCAGTAGCGGCGGAGCGAAAAAATATCCAGCGCCAAAAGCAGGGGAAGATTTGCCAGTCCCAGGCGCATAAAGGGCAGGGGCTTGGGGATACTGTAGTCCAGGGCGGACAAGAAAAGGCACAGCGCCCCCAGCAGGGCAACGTCCCGGTCCGGGGCGTTCCGGCTTCCGGCCCGGGCGGGAAGCGGAACTGGCCTGCCTGTGTTACCAGGACGCGGCGTCAACGGCCGTTCCTTCCCCATCCGCCCCGGGAGAATTCCCCGGACCCGGGGGATTCCCCCCTTCAACGCTGACAAAAATCCCGTTGGGCAGGCAGGCAATCCACTGGCCCCGGCGGTGGATCGATCCGGAGGCAATACAGGTTTGGTTAATACAGGGCGAGGAAATAACCCTGGCCCGGCGGTCCCGCAGTTCCACCACCGTGTTTCCCAGGGGACCGGGTATATCAACGGTAACAGCGCTGTTCAGGGAATATACCCATTCTGCCCCGTCGTTTTTAATAACAAACCTTGGTTCGGCTGAATTTTTCCCGTAGACCCGGACAGCGCAAAAAACAGTCAGCGCCCCCGTAAGCAGGAGAATAAGAAAATCGAAAAAACGAAGTTTAGACACCCTCTACGGAGCTTACTTCGGGGACTTCTTTTTTAAGATAGTTCTCGATACCGTTCCGCAGGGTCATGGCGGCCATGGGGCAGTGACCGCAGGCGCCGGTAAGCTTGACCGAAACTTTACCGGCATCGCTGACGGAAACAAATTCCACATCCCCGCCGTCGGCCTGAAGGGAAGGGCGGACATCGTTCAGCGCTGCTTTGACTTTTTCTTCGAGCATGGCTCACTCCTTATATGATTTAAGTATATCAAATTTAGTAAAAGAAAATCAAGCTTGCGGATTTCGGACCAGCAATTTCGAATTCAAAAATAACCACGGACCTTCACGGACAGAACGGACAAAAGCATGGCCTTTCAGGGCTGTACCTCCGTTACGGAACAGCCGGGCGAAACCCAGGGTTTCGCCTTAGGCTTTAGGCGCCATGGAGGGCGCTGTAACCACTGCCATCCGGCTTTGCCGGATGGGTGGAGTTCGCCGCAGGCGAAGTCCAACACGATAATCCGTGGTAAAACCTAAAGGTTTTACCTTGGATGCCGGATGCGCCCGAAGGGCGGCGCCATGGAGGGCGCTGTAACCACTGCCATCCGGCTTTGCCGGATGGGTGAAGTTTGCCGCAGGCAAACTTCAACACGATAATCCGCCAAGGAAGGCGGATTATCGTGAAACCACCCGGAAACCAAGGTACTCGTACCGATAGAAAGGGAGGGTGGCGGGCCGTATGGCAACCGCGCAGGCGGCCGCAGCCTCGTTCCAACCGCCACCCCGGACTATCCGGGACGGGCCCGTTGCAGGGCCCCCGGGATTTTCCACCGTGCCGCTGTATACCATGCCATACCAGTCCCAGCACCATTCCCGTACGTTCCCGCTCATGTCGTATAACTGTGCGTTGTTTGCGATCCTGGTCTCCACCGGGTGGGTACCGTAATCAGGCCCCGGGCTGCCCGAATTGGCAGTATACCAGGCGTAATTCACCAGATCGGGTTCGGTATTGGTCCCCGCCCATTTGTACGCGAAAGAAGGGGCGAAAGGATCGCCGCCCCGGGCCGCGTATTCCCACTCCGCCTCGGTCGGCAGCCGGTAGCCGTTGGCTTCCGGATTCATCACCGCCTTGTCCGCGTCCGTAGTGGTTACGGTGTCATTCGTGGAAACCCTCAGTACCGTGCCATAGCCGGAATCGGTGTAATACACCGGCGTTTTACCGGCCATCTGGCTGTAGGCGTTGCACCATACAATCGCGTCCCGCCAACTGATACGGGTTACCGGTTCATGCTTTGCCGCGGTGGTGGGGGAATTCCCGTCCGTTCCGTCATTCCCTTCACAGCCATCATTGGCAAAGATGTACCCGTTGCCGTCCGCCCAGGTTTTTACCTCGTACCATAACTCGTAGGTGGTCTCGTATCTCGCTATGGAAAAGGAGCTTAACGTTACATTCCGCCCAGGAATAAACACGCCCTGGTTACTGGCATTGTACTCATACGCGCTGCTCCCGGTGATAAGGACGGGAGCGGAATTCGCCTGTACCGTTGTCCGGTAGTGCGCCGGGGTGGTGAACGTATACCCGCCGCCCCCGTTATCGTTGTTCCCGCCGTCCTTGTTCTTGTGCAGGGGGGCCACCGCGTCTTTCATCCAGGGGTTCTCGCAGCCCCCAAAGCCCGCCGCCGCCGCTGTCAATACCAGCGCGCCTAAAAGTTTCTTCAGCATACGATACTCCTTTGCGTTTAACGCCCAGGGCAAAACCTAAAGGTTTTACCTCGTAATCCGAATCGAAGAATTTCTACCACGAAGGCGAAAAAGTATAATAAGTAAAGTAAAAACTTTTTCGACTTCTTCGACCTTGCGGTTAAATTAACCACGGACCCCCGCGGACAAAACGGACAAAAGCATGGAATTGAAACAACAGGTCCGGGGCAAGTCTGTGTCTGTCCGTGGTAATATATTCCTCTTCCTCCCTTACGGAATCACCGCCGACAGCATCGGGCCGAAGGGGCCCACATCGCCGGCGGGGTTCTTGTAGCGCAGGCAGAAGTACACCGTACAGCCGCTGAGCCCCTCCAGGTCAAAGCGCTTGCTCTTCTTTTTGGTAGACACCGAGTAGTTCAGCTCCTCGCCGTTCTTCGGAACCTGCGCCAGCCGCAGGGGGTATTTCTCGCTGGCCGGGCCGATAAAGCCAAAGTAGATCTCCACCTCGTAGTCGCTCCGGGGCTCCGGCGGCATCCCCGCCACGGGCCGGATATTCCGCAGTTCCACCATGTGGATCCCCGGAAAGGTCAGGTCCGCCTCCGCCTGGTTGCCCGGCGCGGGAATCGGGGTCTTGATGTTGTCGATGGGGGGAATCCCCAGGTTCGCCAGATGGTCCGCCGTCACGATCTCCGGGAAGCCCCGGAACCAGACCTGGATAAACCGGGACAGGACCTTCTTGCTCCTGCCGTAGGCCGCCTCCATGGCCGCCGTGTCCGCGGTGGTGCGGTCCTTGAAGGTCCGGGAATAGCCCGTGTACCAGTCCGTGTAGGCGGCGCTCAGGGCCGTCCGCTCCGCCAGAGGGATATGAGTCCACTCCGGGTCGTCGCCGCCGCACATCTGCCCCACATACTGGACAATGTTCTTGAAGAAGCGGTCATACGCGGGACCGCACGAAGGAATAAGCTTTTTACCCATACAAAACCTCCCTATAAACAGCGGCCCCTTCGCCGCTTCTCTCTAAATAATCCGTTTAACCAGGTGAACGGTCCGTATCTCCGGCTCACTGCTCTGAATATCCCGCTCCCCGGTCTGAATATCCCGCTCTCCGCTCCGAATATCCAGCTCCCCGGCCTGAATATCCCGCTCCCCGGTCCGAATATCCAACTCCCCGGTCTGAATATCCAGCTCCCCGGTCCGAATATCCGGCTCCCCGGTCTGAATATCCGGCTCCCCGCTCTGTTTCTCCGGCGCTTTATTCCATATATCCGGATACATGCCATGGTTATCCCGCCGGCCGGTCCGCTGCGCCGAAACGCCGAAGTGGAGAGCTAACGGGACACCGTATACGGCAGGAGCTGCCGGGAAAAAAGAGATATCCCCGCCGGAAAAAGAGAGAGGAATGCGATGTTTTCCAGTAAATGTTACTAAACCGCACCAAATGGGGGGGGGGGGGGGGAATATGAAGTGTTTTATAAAATATGACAACAATTAAAATAAAACCGCATATTTAAAGGGGCACTAAACGCGGCCGTTTTTCGCGCG
>JAISBN010000091.1 GCA_031266175.1 Treponema sp.
AACGGCGGGGAGTTCATCAACCACCAGCTCAAAGACTGGTGCGGCCTGAACCATATCCAGTTCACCAGGGGCCGCCCTTACCGAAAAAACGACAATTGCTTTGTCGAGCAGAAAAACGGCGATGTGGTGCGTAAAACCGTGTATTATCACCGCTATGAGGGATTCAGCGGATACATTTTCAACATCTACTGTCCGAAAGGGACAAGGATGATGTATGCCGAACCCTTTAGCAGTTATGGGCGTGGCGTCGGACCGGACTGGAACGGCATAGCAAAGCAGGCGGATTTTGGTCATGAGGATGAAATAATTATCCAGCGCGACGCGCTGGGCGTTCCGGTGGAATTCCGGCCGCGTGGCAGCTTCCATGTGACCGGTATGCGGGGCTACGGAACCCACAGCCAGCCGCCCGGAACCTGGTCCGACGATACTTCGCTTACCCTGTGTTTGGTTGATTCCCTTTCCCGCGGCTTTGACCCGAAGGATATAGCCCGGAACTTCATAAAATGGTATGACAAGGGGGTCTTTACGGCCCACGGCAACGTGTTTGACATCGGCATATCAACCACCAAAGCTATCAATCGTCTCAAGGCGGGAGTTGCCCCGGAAAAGGCAGGGTGCGGCGGGGTGAGCGAGAACGGCAACGGCAGCCTCATGCGGATAGCGCCGCTCGTATTCTACCTGACCGATAAGCCGGAGGCGGAACGCTTCCGAATCACTAAAACTGTTTCATCCATAACTCACGCCCACCGATGGTCCGTAACGGCGTGCTACATTTATCTCGAATACCTGCGGAAACTTCTCCTTGGCATGGAAAAGAGTGCCGCCTATGCGGAACTGCGCGGTAATTTTTCGGATGGGAATCCCTACATTGATACCGATACTTTGGGGGTTTTCGACCGGATTATATGGTCTGACATAAGCGCCCTATCGGAATCTTGCATACAGAGCGAGGGGTTTGTTATTGATACCCTGGAAGCCGCCCTCTGGTGTTTTCTGACTACGGACAGCTACCGGGATGCTGTATTGAAAGCCGTTAATCTGGGCGAAGACACCGACACCACGGCGGCGGTAACCGGCGCTCTGGCCGGACTTGCTTAGCCCCCTCCCCTTCTTCCCGTTCCCGGTATATACTTATGTTTATGAAGATTCTGGTGATCGGTTCCGGGGGAAGGGAACACGCCATGGTGTGGAAACTTGCCCGGTCTGAAAGGGTAGAAAAAATCTACGCCGCACCGGGTAACGGCGGTACCGCCCAGGGTTCCGAAGGAAGTCAGACTTTCGAAGGAAGCCAGGTTTCCGGTTTTGCCGGGAGTCAGGGTTCCTTCGGAAACCAGGGGTCCGCCGGTGGGCCGGAGTGGGAAAACGTGGACCTCTTCGGGCGGGACCCGGCGGAAGAGGAAATCCAGGAAGCGCTGATCCGCTATGTTGCCAAGGAAGGAATCGATCTCACCGTGGTGGGACCCGAAGCGCCCCTGGCGGCGGGCATTGCCGACCGTTTCCGCGGGGCGGGGCTGGCCGTCGTCGGCCCCGGAGCCGCCGCGGCCCGGCTGGAGTCAAGCAAGGCCTACGCGAAATCCTTCATGGAAAAATACGGCGTCCGCACCGCCCGGTACCTTGCCCACTCGGATCCGGCGGAAGCCCTGGCCGCGGTAAGGACCCACTTTGATTCCGCCCCTTCCGCCGGTAAAAACGCCCCCGCGCCGCCGGCGCCGCCTCCCCTGGTGATCAAGGCCGACGGACTGGCCGCGGGTAAGGGGGTGGTCATTGCCGGGGACCTCCGGACCGCCGAGGAAACCGTGGCCGCCTTTATGCGGGACGGTTCCCTGGGGGGGGCGGGAAAAAACATCGTCCTGGAAGAATTTTTACAGGGGCCGGAAGTCTCGGTCCTGGCCGCGGTAAGCGCCGCCCCCGGTCGGAAAGGGGTGATCCTTCCCTTTGTGTCCGCCCGGGACCACAAGCGCCGTTTTGACCGGGACCGGGGGCCCAACACCGGGGGCATGGGGGCAATTGCCCCCGCGCCGGGTTTTACCGCCGCCCTGGAGCGGGATTTTGAGGAAGCGATCCTGGCGCCCACCCTGCGGGGAATGGAGGCGGAAGGGTTTGATTACCGGGGCTTTATTTTCTTCGGCCTCTTGCTGCAAAACGGCGGGTGTTACCTTTTGGAATACAACGTACGGCTGGGGGATCCCGAAACCCAGGCGGTGCTGCCCCTGATGGATTCGGATTTTGCCGAACTGTGCGCCGCCATAGAAAGCGGCGCCCTGGCGGACTTTCACCTGGCCTGGAAGCCCGGCGCCGTCTGCGCGCCGGTGGCGGTGGCCGCGGGGTATCCCGGGGAATACCGCCGGGGCGACCCGATAGCCTTTAACGAAGCGGCCTTTGCCAAAACCACGGCGCTCTGTTTTACCGCCGGAGCGATCCGCGGGGCCGGTGGGCCCGAAGGGTCGGGGCTGCGGACCGCGGGAGGCCGGGTGCTGACCGTGTCCGCCTACGGGGCGGACGGGGCGGAAGCCCGGGCCAGGGCCTACCGGGCCCTGGAGGCGGTGCGCTTTGAAGGCATGGACTACCGCCGGGACATCGGAGAAATTTCGTGATCCCCCCATCACCGGCACGCCTGCGGACGGGGGCCCGCGCGGCATAATGGATCCCCTCTTCTGGCAGCTGCTGCTCCAGCTGGCCCTGATTGGCTGTAACGCCGTTTTTGCCTGCGCGGAAATAGCCCTTCTTTCCGTTAATACCGTCAAACTGGAAAAGCTTTCCCGGGGGAGCCGCCGCGCCCAGCGGCTCCTCAAGCTGACCGGACAGCCGGCAAAGTTTCTTGCCACCATCCAGGTGGGGATTACCCTGGCGGGTTTTCTGGGCAGCGCCTTTGCCGCGGATAATTTTTCCGGCAGGCTTGCCGCCGCGTTTGCCCGGACGGGAACCGGCATTCCCGAGGAAGTTATTGCCGCCGTATCCCTGGTCCTGATCACCCTGGTGCTTTCGTTTTTTACCCTGGTATTGGGGGAACTGGTTCCCAAGCGGATAGCGATGCGCCGGGCGGAAAAGCTTGCCTTTGCCATGGTTTCGATGATCACGATCATCTCCCGGATCTTTGCGCCGGTGGTGTGGCTCCTTACCAAATCCACCAATGTACTGCTCAGGCTTTTTGGCATTGATCCGGAGGCGGAGAAACAGGCGGTAACCGAGGAGGAGATCCGCCTTCTTATCGATTCGGGCAGCGCCGGGGGTTCCATCACTCCGGGGGAAAAAGAACTTATCCATAACGTCTTTGAGTTTAACGACAAAACCGCGGAAGAAGTGATGACCCACCGCCGGGACGCGGTAATCCTGCGCCTTAAGGACGATGACGAAGGCTGGGAAAAAACAATCATTGAAAACAGGCACAGCTTTTATCCGGTCTGCGGGGATACGGTGGACGACATCAGGGGGGTGTTAAGCGCCAGGGATTACCTGGGCCTTAAGGACAGAAGCCGGAACACGGTGATGGAAAAAGCGGTCCGCCCCCCCCAGTTAACGCCTAACACCGTGGGAACCCACGTGCTGTTCAGGAAGATGAAAGCCCGCCGCAGCTACTTTGCCATGGTGCTGGACGAATACGGCAGTCTGGACGGGATTATCACCATGAACGATCTTTTGGAAGAACTGGTGGGGGATCTTGCCGACGAAGACGACAAAACCGATCTGCCCCTGATCGAAAAACAGGGGGCGGGCCTCTGGCGGGTAAGCGGCGCGGCCCCCCTGGACAAGGTGGGAAAGGAAACGGGGGTTTCCTTTCCCGCGGAAAATTACGACACCTTCGGGGGCTTTGTCTTTACCCTGCTTGGCCGGGTTCCCGACGACGGCGAACGCTGCGAGCTTGAGTACCCGGGAACGCCCGGAGCGGGGAACGGCCGGGGCCTTCGCATTACCGTTACAAAGATACGGAATCATCGTCTGGAATCGGCGCTGGTACGGCTGGCTTCATCCCCCAGTCAAGCTTCCTCGTAAGGAACATCACCAGGGCTACCATGCTGAAGGTTCCGACGGAACCGGCAAGCAGCGCCCAGTCCTCCGACTGCAGGGTAAAGTACAAAAACGAATAGCAGAGGAGCATAATAAAGCCCATGATCCAGCTTTTGCCCCAGGCTCCCAGCAGGGACCGGGAATAGAAGGTCGTCAAGGCGATGACCGAAGCGGCGGAAACAAGGTAGGCCGCCCCGAAATTGATGTGTTCCGAAAACGACAACAGCAGAAGGTAGAACACTGCGTTGCCAAGTCCCGCCAGAAGATACTGCACGGGATGAATGTTCCGGCGCAGGAAAATCTCGAACAGAAAAAAACTCAGGAAGGGGATCACGATAAAAAGCAGGGCGTATTTTACCGCCCGGGTATTTACATCGTACTGATCCAGGGCCTTGAAAAAATCAACCCCAAAACTGTTGGCCCCAAAGGATATCCTGTTTCCGGGGGAATTTTCGGCCCCTGTTGTACCCCCTTCTTTCCAGGCCAGGGGTATGTTCCGGCTCAGGTGGCTTATCTCCCAGCGGGCGCTGAACCCGCTTTCGCTCAGGTTGTGGGAAACGGGAAGATACGCTCCCTTGAATGAGGGCGCGGGCCAGTCGGCGCTGACTTCAAAGACGCTGTCTTCCCCCACGGGAACCATCCCCAGGGACTTTCCCCCCTGGGCCGCCAGGACAATGTCGAAACTGTTGATCCCCTGTTTCTGCGGGGCGGCGGCGTGGATTCCCCCGGCCTGACCGGCGGCAAAACCCAGATCCCCGGGCAGGAATTCCAGAGCGCCGGCGTTCCAGGCCGCGGCGGTAACGCCCCTGATTCCCCGCTGGCTTGACAGGGTGATGACCAGTTCCGCCTTTTCGGGGAATGCCGTCTGGCCCGGCAGCAGTTCCTTTTCCAGGACCGCGGAATCAAAGGATCCGCTCAGACGAACCGTCCCCGTAAAGAGGGGCACGGAAAAAATCCCCCGCCGTTTTATTTCCGTCCCCAGTTCCGTCCTGCCCAGCAGTTCCTTCGGTACCGTCCAAAGGTAAAAGGCGGTTTCCTGGATTTTGGTTTCCTCCCCCTTATCGGTCCTGGTTTTAATCTCCTTCCGTTCCACGCAGGGGATACGGAGCAGCGGCCCCTGGATCACAAATTCTTCCCCCCAGGACCGCAGAATCTCCTCTTCCACTTCCATGGATCGGATCTTTCTTTCCCAGATGATATTCCGGATCATCCCCGTGGGAATCAAAAAAAGCAGTACCAGCACCAGCAGGAGAAATACCTTAAATCCCCTGGAACCGCTTATGGCCCGTATTCCGTTCATATCCTACTCCTCTAAAAACCCGCGGCGCGGTGCCGCTGTAAATTTGAAAGGAAACCAACGGTTCCCGCTTTATGTTTTCGCCTCCGATTGCGGCGGAATAACGCCGTCATTACGGCAAAATTCGGGCATTTGCGGGAAAGGGCCGTTTTTTGCCGGGGGAACGCTTTGCTTTTGCCCGGCGGCCCCGTATACTAAAACCATGTCCGGCGCTTCCCCGCATAAACCCTGTATTGCCGTGGTGGATGATGAAAAAAATATCCGGGAAGTGATCCGCCTGGCCCTGGAGAAGGAATTCTTCCGGGTAGAGGAGTACCGGGACGGCCTTGCCGCCTGGGAAGCGTGGTATACCGGGGCGGTTTTGCGGACGCCGGACCTCGTTATCCTGGACATTACCATGCCCCGGATGGACGGTATCGAGCTGTGCAGAAAGATCCGCTCCGCCGGTTCCGCGGCCCCCGTTATTTTTCTTTCCTCCCGGGATGACGAGATCGACAAGGTCCTGGGCCTTGAATCGGGGGGCGATGATTATGTCTGTAAACCCTTTAGCCTTCGGGAACTCCTGGCCCGGATCCGGGCGGGCCTGCGGCGGGCAAACTTCGGTGACGGTAACAGGGCCGGCAGCGCCGCGGATCCAGTCGCCGCCGGAGCAAGCGCCGCGGCGGGAGCAGGCGCGGCTTCCCTGGCCGAGGCTTCCCCGGCCGCCACATCCGCTCCGGGCCTGCTGCTGGACGAGAACCGGCTGAGCGTTTTCTGGAAGGGGCTGCCCCTGGAGTTTACGGTAACGGAATTTCGCATTATCAAGAGCCTGGCCGGCCGGCCGGGAGTTATCAAAACCAGGGAACAGCTGATGGCCGCGGCGTTTCCCGAAGACAGCTATCCCAACGACAGGGCAGCGGACAGCCACATCAAGCGGATACGGAAAAAATTCCTCGCCGCGGACCCGCTCTTTTATCAGCTGGAGGCGATCTACGGACTTGGTTACCGCTGGGGTGAACGGGGATGCTGAGCATACCAGGGATGCTAAGGAGAAACAGGAAAATGAAGGTGAAGGAAAAGCCGGGATTGCCCCCCGGGTCCGGCCGGAGGCCGCGCCAGGTGCCTCGGCAAATGCCGGGGCTCTTCCGGAGCCTTACCCCCCGGCTCCTCCTCTTTAACCTGCTGATCCTCTTCCTGCCCATGGGAAGCATCCTGGTCCTGGACACCTACGAAAACCAGCTGCTGGCATCCCAGGAAAATTCCATGATCCAGCAGGGCCGTATTTTTGCCTCCGTCCTGTCGGGATTTCAGGACGGGGCGGAAGACGGGGAAGGGCTTGCCCGGGAAGTCCGGCGGATCCTGGAAAACCTTCGGGGCCGTACCGATTCCCGGATACGGGTGGTGGATGACCGGGGCCGGCTGCTGGCGGATTCGGCGTCCGCGGCGGCGCCCGTGCCGGCTGTACCGGCGACCGCGGCCGCCGTGGCGTCCGCGCCGGTAAACCGGGAAAACGTCCCTTCCCCGGATGAGGAAACCTATACCGAAGCGGGCGATTCCGAACAGCCGGCCAACACGAACCTGCTGTACGGCATCGCGGTGTATCCCGTCAAGGCCCTTAAAAAACTGCTGCGGCCCCCGGCACGAGGTTATTCCGGGGCGGAATTTTATTCCGCCAGACAGGTCCTGCTGGGACCGGAAATTCAATCGGCCCTGGAAGGCCGTTACGGCGCGGCCACCCGCTATTCCTCCGGAGGACAGGTGTCGGTAAACCTCTATTCGGCGATTCCCGTTTTTGCCGGAGCGGAGGGCGGTACGGACAGGGTGATCGGGGCAGTCCTGGTATCCCGTTCTTCCTACGGCATACTCCTTAACCTGTACCGGCTCAGGCTGGACATCATCAGGATCTTTTTTATGTCCCTGGCGGTTTCGCTCCTGCTTTCCCTGGGCCTTTCCCTGACCATCACTCTGCCCATAAAAAAACTCAAGGCCGAAGCGGAAGGAGTCCTGGACCAGGCCGGTCATTTTTCCGGCCACTTCAGGGGGCTTAAGCGGCGGGATGAAATCGGCGACCTTTCCCGCAGCCTCCGGGGTCTTTCCCAAAAGCTGGAAAAACGGATCGGCTTTATCGAGCGCTTTACCTCGGATCTGCTCCACGAGCTCAAGAATCCCCTGGCGGCGATCCGGGCCCAGACGGAACTGGCCGCCCTTTCTCCCGTTAAGGAAGAAAAACTCCTCCAGGGAATCGCCGGGGAAGAGAGCAGGATGGAGCGGCTCCTGGGAAAGCTCCGGGAGCTTTCCCGGATCGACAATGCCCTGGAACAGGAAACGGCGGAAACCGTGGACCTGGCGGCGTTTATCCCCCTGCTGCTGGAGCGTTACGCCCCGGGGCCGGGCGCCGGCCCGGTCTTTGAAAACCGCCTCCGGGAAAACCCCGGCGGGGCCGGCAGGGAAGCCCCGGGCCCGGCGGGGGTTCTGATCAACCCGGATCACCTTATCCGGGCCCTGTCCAATCTTATCGACAACGCCCTTTCCTTTTCGCCCCCCGGCGGAACGGTAACGGTGGGCCTGGAAGCGGCCCGGAACGGGGAAGGCTGGAACATTACCGTGGAGGATGAGGGGCCGGGGATCCGGGAAGCCGCGGCGGAACGCTACTTTGACCGCTTTTACTCGGAACGTTCCGACACGGAAAAAGAAAACCACTCCGGCCTGGGGCTGGCCATCGTCAGGGCCATTGCCGAAGGCTCGGGGGGAGGCTGTTCCCTGCGGAACAGAACCGCCGGGCCGGGGTGCCGCTGTACCCTCACCTTCCCCAAAGCCCGCGGAGGCTGAACCGAATTTAACCACGGACCTCACGGACAAACACGGGGATGTTCCAGGCGGTTCTGACTCCCGGAATCTGAAGATTCCGGCCTGGATTCTTGAGAATCTGCTCCGGATTCTTAAGAATCTGACCTGGATTCTTAAGACTTTGGCCCGCGGTCATTGGCTGCAGGCCACACGGAGCCCAACAGTGTTGGCGATAAGGCCGGGGAAGGCGGAAACCCGGTTGGCAACCTCGCAGTTGACCGCATAGGTGTTCCAGCTGCCACCCCGGTATACCCGGCTGCTGCCGGAATCCATATCCTGGCACCATTCACCCACATTCCCGCTCATGTCATACAGTCCGCGGCTGTTGGCGGTTGAACCTATGTCAGCGCTGTCGGCATCAAGGGTTGTCCGTAAAACCATCCCACTATTTTTATACACCGGATCCTTCCCCCCGGTCTCGCTGTACGCGTTGCACCATACCACCGCGTCCCGCCAGCTGATACTGGTTACCGGTTCATTCTTTGCCGGGGTGGGAGCAGCCCCTTCCAGTCCGCCCTTGCCTTCTCTTCCGGGATTAGCAAAGGTATACCCGTTACCTGCCGCCCAGGTTTTTATCGTGTACCACAATTCGTAGGTTATCTCGGTCTCGCCGATATAAAAGGCGTTGACCGTTTGCGGTAATGGATAGTTAGCGGTACTGCCCCAGTCCATACCTCCTGTGATGGTTCCGGAGGAAACAGACACCATCGTGTATGCGGGAGGGCCGCCCGATCCACCGCCCGCGCTCCCGCCGCCGTTTTCCTAGTTCCCGGCGCCGTCCTTGTCTTTATACAGGGAGGAGGTGGCTTCCTTCATCCAGGGGTTTTCGCAGGCCGCGAAGAGGGTGGCTGTTAAAACAGCAGCTGTCAAGACAGCGGCCGTCAAAACGACGGCGCAGAGGCTTAAGCGCCGGGCCGAATCAAACCGGCGGCTCGGACCAACACGGACAAAAGCAAGGAATTGAAACAACAGGTCCGTGTTTTTCCGGGTGGTCCGTGGTTGAATTCTGAATTGCTAAGAGAGTTCCCGCGCTTATTGAGAAGTACCCCCGGATGGTGGTATACTTCCCTGTATGCGTATCCTTTCGTGGAATGTAAACGGTATCCGAGCGGTGGAAAAGCGGGGCTTCTCACAGTGGCTGCGGGACGAATCCCCGGACATGCTCTGCGTCCAGGAAACAAAGGCCCGGCCCGAACAGCTTGTCGCGGAACTCAAAGCCCCCGTCAACAAGCGGGGAAAGCCCTACCATTCCTACTGGGCCAGCGCGCAGAAGGCGGGCTATTCGGGGGTGGCGATTTACAGCCTCCGGGAACCCCTGGAAGTAAAGCCCCTGGGGGAAGCCGCCTTTGACGGCGAGGGCCGGGTGCTCCAGGCCTTTTACAAGGACTTCGTGCTTATCTCCGCCTACTTTCCCAACTCCCAGGACGCCGGGGCCCGGCTGCCCTATAAACTGGCCTTCTGCGGCGCCATCATGAAGTACTGCAAAAAGCTGGTACGCCAGGGCAAACACTTTGTCCTCTGCGGGGACTACAACATCGCCCACACCCCCATCGACCTGGCCCGGCCCCGGGAAAACGAGGGGAACGCAGGCTACCTGCCGGAAGAGCGGGCATGGATGAGCGCCTTTACCGCAGCGGGTTTTGCGGATACCTTCCGGCATTTCCACCCCGGCGAGCCGAACCACTACAGCTGGTGGTCCTACAGGATGAGCGCCCGGGAGCGGAACGTGGGGTGGCGCATCGATTACCACTGCGTGGACGCCGGTTTTCTTCCAAAGGTAAAACGTTCCGTTATCAGGAACGATGTGGAAGGCTCCGATCATTGTCCGGTAGAACTGGAACTTGCCCTGGGGAAATCATGAAAATCAAATACAACGCGCCGGTGGCCCTGACCTTTACCATTATCAGCGCCGCAGTGCTGATCCTGTCCCAGACCATCGCCAGGGGCCTTATCCCTGCGTGGTTTATGGCCCCCGGCCGGGGCGGCTTTAACGCCGGCTCCGTCCGCGGCTGGGTAACCCTCTTTACCCACGTGATAGGCCACGCGGACTGGAACCATCTCTTTTCAAACTTTGCCTTTATCCTGCTGCTGGGGCCGATCCTGGAAGAAAGCTACGGTTCCGCCTCGCTCCTGGTGATGATTGCCATTACCGCCCTGGTTACGGGGGTCCTGAACCTGCTCCTCTTTAGCTCTGCCCTTCTGGGGGCCAGCGGGGTGGTGTTTATGATGATCCTGCTGGCGTCGTTCACCAACTTTTCCAGGGGCGAGATTCCCCTTACCTTTATCCTGATCCTGATGATCTACCTGGGCCGGGAAATCGTCCATTCCTTCTCCACCAATAACATTTCCGAATTCGCCCACATCGTCGGCGGCTTCTGCGGAAGCCTCTTCGGCTTCTTCCGTCCCGCCAAACGAAAGCATGCGATTCAATGAGCATGTTAACGGAACATATACGGCGCGGCGTGGCCCCCGGAACATGCCCCCTGGTACGGACCATCCCAACGGGGCCGCCAGGAAAAAGCATGCAATTCAATGAGCATGTTAGCGGAACATATGCGGCGCGGCGTGGCCCCGGAACATGCCCCCTGGTACGGACCATCCCAACGGGGCCGCCAAACGAAAGCATGCGATTCAATGAGCATGTTAACGCGTATACGCGGCACGGCGTGAGGTGGCATGATACCCCTTAACAGCCTGGCGGTATACAAGGGCCGTCCCGCGCTGGTTACCGAAACCGGCGAAAAAATAACCATCACCGCGGAAACGCCCGGGGGCCCCGGCACAGCCGGAACCCCGGGTAAAACCGAAACCCTTAAGGTCCGGGAGAAGGACATAACGGTCCTCCATCCCGGACCGCTCCGCAGCCTGGCGGAGCTGGCGGGAATTCCGGCGGAACCTTCCGCGGAAGGTTCCGGTACGGCGGAAGATGTCCGGGGCGCCTGGGAGCTGATTGAATCCGGCGGCGTTCCCGTTCCCCTCCACGAACTGGCGGAATTGGCCTATGGGAGCTTTACCCCCCGGGCCGCCTGGGCCGCATGGCTGCTCCTGGCGGAGGGGCTTTACTTTACCGGAACCGCCGCCGCCGTTACCGCCAGAAGCGCCGGGGAGGTACAGGCAGCGGAAGAAAAGCGGCAGGACCGGCTCCGGGAAAACCGGGACCGGGAAGCGTTTCTGGACCGTTTAAAGGCGGCCCTGCGAGGGGGGGGGCTGGATCCCGCCCTGGACGGGCGTTTCCTGCAGGACGTGGAAGCCCTTGCCTTCGGCCAGACCGGTAAAAGCCGGACCATGAAGGAGCTTGGCAGGACCGAGACTCCCCAGGAAGCGCACCGCCTGCTCCTGGAATGCGGTTACTGGGACAGGGGCGTGAATCCCCATCCGCGGCGCTTCGGCGTCTTGCCCGCCCCCCCGCAGTCGGCCGTTCCGTCCATTGATACGGACACAGCGGAGGAAGTAAACGGAGCCCTGCCCCGGCGGGATCTGACCTTTCTTCCGGCCTTTGCCGTCGACAGTCCCTGGAGCGCTGATCCCGACGACGCGGTCTCGCTGGAAACCGAAGGCGACCTGCGGGTTCTGTATGTCCACATTGCCGATCCCGCTTCGGTGATAGAGCCCGGTTCCCCCGCGGACCTGGAAGCCCGCTCCCGGGGGGCGACCCTGTATTTACCCGAAGGCACCTGGTACATGCTCCCCGAAAAAGCCCTGTCCCGCTTTGCCCTGGGCTTACATCCCGTCTCTTCCGCGCTCACCTTCCAGCTTACCCTGGATAAAAACGGCCGGATCCGGGATACGCACATCTTTCCTTCCAGGGTAAGGGTGACCCGGCTTAGCTATGAGGAAGCGGACCGGCTGGCGGCGGAATCCGGGGCCGGCGAAAGCGGCGGGGGCGCCGCGGAGAATCCCGCCGGGACTGTTTCCGCCGGGACCGTGCTCCGGGAACTGTTTGCCCTGGCCGGGGCAAACCTTGAACGGCGGCTTAACGCCGGGGCGGTGAATATAGAACTCCCCGAGGTTCACCTAACGGCCCGGGGCCCGGGGGCCGGCGGATCCGGCCCCCGGGTCACGATAGAGCCGGTGACAGCCTATACATCCGCGGCCATGGTCCGGGAGTGCATGCTCCTGGCCGGAGAGGCCGCCGCCGCGTGGGCAAACCGGCGGCAGCTTCCCTTCCCCTACATTGTCCAGGAAACGGGGGATCTCCCCGCCCAGCCCCTTCCGGGTTTGGCCGGGAGCTGCCAGCTCCGCCGGTGTATGCGGCCCCGGTCCGTATCGGCCAGGCCCGGCTGCCACTGGGCCCTAGGGCTGGAGGGGTATACCCAGGTTACCAGTCCCCTCCGGCGCTATACGGACCTGCTGGCCCACGAACAGATCCGCGCCTGTCTGCGGAACGAGGCGGGGCTGGACGCGGAGCCCCTGGGGGAAGAGGAGATACTCCTCCGGCTGGCCGCGGGAGACGCCGCCGCCCAGGCCGTTACCCAGGCGGAACGTTCCTCGAAAGCCCACTGGCTGGCGGTATACCTGGAGGACCGGCTCGCGGCGGCGGACCGGAAGGCCCCGCCCGTTTCGCGGGACGCGCCCGCCGGGGAAGGGACAAGAGAGGGCCCGGTCTGGGACGCCGTGGTTGTTGACAAGCGGGGAAACGGTTCGGGAATTATCATTCCCGAACTGGCCCTGGAAACCCAGACAGGCTTTGCCGGAGCGCCCAACGATATAATCAGGGTCCGGTTAAAGTCGGTCCGGATCCCCGAGGCGGAAGCGGTTTTTGTCCCGGAAAAGTAAAGAATTCAACCACGGACCACGCGGAAAAACACGGACGTTTAGTTTCAATTCCATGTTTTTGTCCGTGTTGGTCTGTGTTGTCCGTGGTTGTTTTGAATTCGGAATGGCGTGCCTAAAAATAAAATGGACCTTACCCCATCTGATAGACAGAAAAATAAGCATGGACTACAAAGAAGAAGGAGCAGAAGATGGGCAAAAAGGGCACAGAACGGCGTAATTACTCAAAAGAGTTTAAAGCCGAG
>JAISBN010000145.1 GCA_031266175.1 Treponema sp.
AGGCGAGTCCCTTGCGGAAATGCGGCAGCCCATGGGCATCATCGTTACCGGCGGCATTATCTCGTCCACGGTTATGACCCTCTGGCTCATACCCTGTCTTGAATTTGCCCTTACACGCCGTTCAAAAAACAAAGGAGTCCGCGCATGAAAAATAGCAAACTCGTATACAAACTGTTTTTGTTGTGTTTAGTTTTTGCCTGCGGTATCCCGGCGACCATCAGGGCAGAAGAATACGATCTCGCCGCGTACCTCGCGAAGGTCGAGCAAAACAACCCGGACCTTGCCCTGGCCGCAAAAGACCTTGCGTTGGCAAAAACAAGCGTCACACAGGCAAGGGCCGCGTTTTTTCCGGGCGTCGGAGTGCAGGGCGGCTATAGCCGCAATTTCACCGATGATATGCGCTCCACCCCGGTAGCCTCCGTGGACGGCGGCGGCCCCCTGGTCTATCAGGATATTGATTCAAACTTTGACAATGAATTGACCCTGGGTATCGGCGTTAATCAAACTCTGTTTGACGCCGGGGCAATCGCAAATTACAGCAGGGCGCGTCAGGGGCAGCGGATACGGGAATCGTCTTTAGAGGCGGCAAGACAAAACATCCGCCGCGCCGCCCAAAAAATTTATGCCCAAACTCGGCTTACCCTTGACGTTGTTGCCATCATGGAAGCGTCGGAACAATTCAGCCAAGAGACTTATCAAAGCGCTGAACGAAAATACCGCGCCGGAACCGCCACGGAACTTGATCTTTTGCTGGCCGAGGTTGACTGGAAAAGAAAGGTTACAGCAACTACCGAGGCGCGGAAGAATTCCGAATTGGCGTTGATCGCTTTCCGCAACCTTGCGGGAATCCCCCTTTCAGAGACAGTCACCCTTACCGGGGAATTCGGCGACTTGCCCGAAGCGCCGGAATCTCCCGCTCTGGAAACAGTACTCGCGCAAAGGCCCGATTACCGCACCCTTGTTCTTTCCCAAGGGCTTTCGGACATTGAACGCAAAGCCGCCCTGTCGTCGTTCCTGCCCACCGTTTCCGCGTCTTTTTCCTATGCCCTTGGCGGTATGGGCAACGGTTCTTCCCTTCTGGGCGACTACGATTTCAATTCTTCAAAACTAAGCCTGAACGTGAACATCCCCTTGTTTGCCGGAGGCTATCGCCTGTCCCGCGTGAAGGCCGCCGGGATTGAACAGGAAAAAGCCGCCATTGTCCTGTCGCAAAGGCGGAGAGGAATTGAAAGCGAGCTTATTGAATTACGCCTGCGGCTTGACGAGGCGGCGCAGCGGGTAGAATCGGCGAGGCTTATTGAGGAAACGGCGCGGCGGGCGGTTTCCCTTGCCCAATCGTCTTACGCCAACGGTCTTACCACGCAATTAAGCGCCGCCGAGGCGGTGAACAGGCTTGGGGAGGCCCGGATTGGTTTGCAAAGCGCGACTTTTGAATACCGCTCCATCTGCTATGACTGGGAATTCGCGACAGGGACGCGGTAACGGAAACACAACCGGGCTGTTTATAAACACAACCGGACAGCCCGTTCCAAGTTCCGGGTTAAAGGGGGTCCCCTTTAGGTCAAAGGGAGTCCCCTTTGGGTTAAAAGTTTTAACTTTTAGGTTAAAAGTTATAACTTTTGGGTTAAAAGTTTTAACTTTCGGGTTAGAAGTTGTAACTTCCGGGTCAGAAGTTGTAACTTCCGGGTCAGAAGTTTTAACTTTTAGGTCAGAAGTTGTAACTTCCGGGTTAAAAGTCATAACTTCCGGGTCAGAAATTTTAGCTTTCAGGGTAAAAGTTGTAAGCTTTGGGGCGGGAGTTCCGCCCTTCAGGGATAGACCGCTTCCGGTTCCCGGCGGCGGAGGGGCCGCTGGATCAGCTCGTAGGTAGTGCCCAGGGTATCTTCCGTATCCAGGTAGGCAAAATAACCGTCCCCGTCCAGGCCGTGGCCGCCCCCTTCCATGGTAACCTCGATGCCCGCCGCTTCCGCTTCGCCTATGGCGGCCCTGATGTCGTCCACATAAATACCCAGATGGTGAAGGCCGTAGCCGTGGTTTTCTATAAACTCGGTATAGACCGTCCGGCCCTCCAGGGGCTGGATCAACTCGATCCGGGTACCGGAAATGTTGTTCAGTCCTATCCGGCTTGAATAGACCGTGTCTTTGCCCCGGTAGATCATGCGGTTAAGGATTGCCGGACCGTAGGTGTATATCTGCCAGCCCCCCGCGCCGAAGCGCTCATAGTAGCCCCGGACGCAGGCGTCCAGATCCTTAACCACAAAACCGCACTGGAAGGGCCTGCCGCCGGCGAGGAAACGCAGGCCCCGCTGGTTTTCCTCAGGAGGGGTTTTCATAGCTCTTGTAGAGGAAGCGGCGTACCTTCTGCTGGGCGTTCTTTTCAAATTCCTCGTACCGCAGGGTAAAGTCGGAGATTTTCTTGTACCCCGGAAGCCGCCGGTTGACCTCTTCGATTTCTTTCTTTACCAGGGAACGGATCAGGGCGTCCCCCGTGCCGCTGACCCTGCCCCCGGGGCTTATCGCGCCGGGATACTCCTTTAACAGGTTTCCCCGGTTGGGAACCACGACGGCAAAGATATGTTCCCCGCCGGAGCCGTCCTTCCGGCCCACCACCAGGATTTCTCCTATTATCCGGGAACCGGTAAAGTACTGTTCTATTTCCTCGGGATAAATATTCTTGCCCCCGGAGCTGACGATAAGGTTTTTCTCGCGGCCGCAGATATAGATGTAGCCCTTGTCGTCCCGGCGGCCCAGATCCCCCGTCCGCAGCCACCCGTCTTCGGTAATCACCTCCTTGGTAGCTTCGGGATTTTCATAGTACCCCAGCATGAGGGAGGGGGATTTAATCACAATTTCCCCGATCCCCTCCTCGTTGGGATTCTCTATCCGCACCTGGGTATATTTAACGGGCAGACCCACGGAAATATTGTTTTTAAACCCCGGAGTTCCCACGCTGATCAGGGGGCTGTTTTCGCTCATCCCGTAACCGTGAAAAATGTTAAACCCCAGGGATTCAAAAAAATCCGCCGTTTTGGGGTTAAGGGGGCCGCCCCCGGCAACCATAAGCCGGATGGACCCGAGCCCCGCTTTTTTCCGGACAAATTTAAGCATCACCTGTCCAAAACGAATTTTGTTTTTCCTTGCCCTGGCCAGGGAGACGCTCCGCAGCAGATTGATAATCCCCCTTACCGGAAGGGGCAGTTTCTTTATCCCCGCGGCGAGGCCGTCCATAACCTTGTCGTACAGCAGGGGGACGGCAATAAGCAGGACCCCGCCGGCGTCCCGGATATCGTCGATGACCACCTTTCCCACCAGCTTTTCAACGATGATGGTTCCCGTACCGGTGATAAGGGGGGCAAGAAACGAACAGGTGGTGGGATAGGTATGATGCAGGGGCAGGACGTTGATAAAAAGATCCCGTTCCGTGGGCTGGATGGAGAGGATGGCCGCGCTGACGTTGGCGATGATCCCCCGGTGGCAGAGGGTAACTCCCTTGGCAAAACCGGTGGTTCCCGAGGTAAACACAATGGACGCCGGATCCCGTTCCGCGATGTCGCCAAGCCCGGGAAGAACGGCGTCCGAGGAAAGGCCGAAATTGGCGTACCCGTCATGGTCGTCAATACAGATCCGCCGGGCCGCCGGTATATCCAGGGTACGGGCAAACTCGTCCTTTCGTTTTGAATAAAAGAAGGCCCTGGCCCCGGTTATACCGACGATGTTTCTGCACTCGGTATCGCTGACGAGGTAATCCACCGGAACAATGACGCATCCGGCAATAACGGCGCCCATCCAGACTACCATCCATTCGGGACGGTTTTCCGCCCACAGGACTACCCTGTCGCCCTTGTTCAGCCCCGCGGCAATAAGGCCCCGGGCAATCCTGCGGCATTCGGCGGCAAAGGCGGTATACGACAGCCGGGTAAACTCTTTCTGCTTTCCCGAACGGAAATAGACGGCCGTTTTTTCCCCCCACTTTTTTTCCAAATCATCCACAAAGGCAATAAAATTGGGGTGGGGAATATCCGGCCAGTCGGCTAAATACTCACGAGGTTCCAGCATAGGGCGAGTATAAACAAAATTTCATATTTTGTCGAGTATCACTGCAACTTTTTTACTTTCCCTGTGTCTAATGCCCTATTTTAGGCTAAAAGCCAGTTTAACCGGGTTGTGATCCGAATTCTTAAAGTCCAGGTCCTGAACCTGTACCGAAAGCAGCTCCACATTCGGGGAAAGGATAAAGCCGTCAATGCTGTAGAACTGATGGTTTTCCCGGTTTCCGTCATAGGGTTTGTCCAGGGATCGGCAGCTGGGGGCCGAAGGATCCGCGGCGAGGATCCACCCTTCCCCAAACAGGGAAGCGTCCACCGTCCCGGGGATAAAGGAGCCCCCCGCCGGTACGGGGAACGCGTCCTTTACTTCGGGAAAACCCTGGTTAAAATCCCCGCCGGCTACACAGTAGTTCCCCCTGGCGTATTCCGCCGCGAGCAGTTCCGCCAGAGCCCTGGTCTGCTCAACCCTGCCGATTCCGTCATCAAAGGCATCCAGATGAAGGTTCACCAGCACCAGCTCCGCGGCGCTGTCCTGTACCGGAAGGCGCTCGACCAGCAGGCAGCGTTTAAGCTGTCCAAGCCGGGCAGGCCAGGAAAAGGCTTCCGGCAGGGCAATCCGTTCGGCGGTACCGCCGTAGCTGTTCAGGGTAAGGAGGCCGCTTTCTACTTTGCCCATAAACCGGGGAAAGGGGGCGGGAACAAAGGGGCACTTGTAATTCAGGGCAAAGGCGGAAGAACCCTTCCAGCTTTCGGAAAAATAGGCGGCTTCGTCAAACCCGTAGGAACGCCTGGCGTCGGCATCTACTTCCTGGAGAAAAACAATGTCCCCCGCGGTTCCGGCCAGAAAAGCCTGGATAGCCCAGATGTTTTCCCCCACATTCCGGTCCGTGGGGGGGCGCACTCCCTTGCCGCCGTCCATAAAAAAGTCCTGCCCCGCGTCCAGGGACCCGTAGCCGATATTCCAGGAATAGAGTTCGACCGGCTGGCCCCTGGCCGGTTTCAGCGCGGGCTGCCGGGAAAGGGTGATTGGTTCCCGGTCCTCCGGCTTATACTCATGGACGGTAAGCCACAGGAGCAGCCCCCCGGCGGCGAGCAGAACAAGCAGCAGAAAAGCCGCGATCCCTGTTATAACGATCCCTGTTTTTGACATCTGGGCCCAGTATAGTATAAACCGCCGTTTAGTGATAGATGACCGGTTCCTAAAGCGCTATACTACCCACCATGGCACACAATCTCCGCGCCAGACTTACCCGCATCCGGGAACAGCGCCGGGAACATTCCCCGGAAGCGGAAATTCTCCCGGTCCGGCCGGCCGCGGCCCGGACGCCCTCCCCGCCGGCGTCAGTGGCCGGTATGTCGGCGCCGGAGGGCTGGACTTCCGCCGGGTACCGGGTGCTGCGGCGGCAACTTACCCTGCCCGTCCCCGCCCTTCCCGCGGAACTGCCCGATACCCTGCCGCTGGTGATACCGGATACCGCTTCCGGCTTTTACGGCACGTCCCTTACGCCCCGGCGGTTTTTGTTTTTCGACCTGGAAACCACGGGCCTTTCGGGGGGGGCGGGAACCACGGCCTTTCTTGCCGCCTTCGGCCGCTTTATGCCCGCCGGGGCGGACCCGAAAAAACAAGGTCCCCGAAACGCCGGGAAGGGTGGGCCGGTTCTGGAGTTAACCCAGTTTCTCCTGCTGGATTATCCGGGGGAGCCCGATTTTCTTGGGGGAGTGCTGGCCGAAGCCGGATGCTGTTCCGCGGATTCCCCGGAGCCGGTATTCCTGACCACCTACAACGGCAAGGCCTTTGACACCCAGATCCTTAAAACCCGGTGCCTGCTGAACGGCCTGGCCGTCCCTCCCCTGGTCCAGGCGGATTTACTCTACCCGGCCCGGCGGCTCTGGAAACGGATCCTGTCCAACTGTTCCCAGGCAACCATCGAAACCCTGGTCCTGGGCCTGGACCGGACAGGGGACCTGCCCGGTTCCATGGCCCCCGGTATCTGGTTTAACTTTTTACGGGCCGGGGCGGACTTTTCCGGCGGGCCGGAAACGGAGGCCCTCCTGGGAATCTGCGATCACAACGTAAAGGATATTTACGGCCTGGCGACGCTGTTTCGCTCTTTTACGGAAATCGCCGCCGCCCCCCTGGACGCCGTCCGCCGCTTTTGCTGCGATGGGGAAAATCTGGCCCTGCGCTGGCGGCGCGCCGCCCGGCCCGCCGCGCAGCCCGGACTCTGGGACGGGGACGCCCTGATTTCCCGCCGGGGACTGGAAGAAACCGCCCGGCTGCTGCTGGAGGCGGCGGCGGAAACCTATCCCCGGTCCTGTCTCCGGCTGGCCTTTGATCTGAACGCCCGGGGCCGTTATGGGGAGGCGCGGAAACGTTTCCTGGCCCTGCGGAACTGGCAGGGCCGGGAATCGGCAGGACGGGAAACGGCAGGACGGACAGCGGGCCCGGGCCGTTCCGGTCCAAATCCGCCGCCGCCGGAAACGGCCGCCCCGGCACAGCGCGCGCCGGGGGAAATACCCGCGGTGGTCAAAGCCCTGGCCCTGCGGGCCCTGGCCGTTGACGCTGACCGGCGGCTTGGTCGGCGGGACTTGGCCCTCGGGTACCTGGAAGAAGCCCTGGCCGCGGACAAAACCCAGGAGACCCCCGGCGGCCCGGAACTGCCCCGGGGACTGCGGGAAGATCTGGAAAGGCGGCGGGAACGGCTTATCCGCGGGGGGTAACCGGGAACCGGACGGAGGCGGGATCAAACGATCTATATAAACTAAACAATAAACTAAACTAAACAGCCGATGGCCGGGATTCATTCCCCCGGGGTAACAGACCCGCGCCACCGGTTCGCCGATCCCGGAGGATCACCCCTTCTCTACCGGGCGTATTCGGTAATCCTCGTTTCCCGGATAATGGTTACCTTGATCCTGCCGGGATACCGGAGATCGGTTTCGATTTTTTTGGCGATTCCCTTGGCCAGGTCCCGGGACTGATCGTCGTTGATCGTTTCGTTGTTGACGATGATCCGCAGTTCCCGGCCCGCCTGGATCGCAAAAGCCTTGTCCACGCCGGTAAAGCCGGTGGCGATATTTTCCAGATTTTCCAGCCGTTTGATGTAGTTGTCCAGGGTTTCCCGCCGGGCGCCGGGCCGGGCGGCGGAAATCGCGTCGGCGATCTGGACCAGGACCGACTCGATGCACGACGGTTCCATGTCGTTGTGGTGGCTGCCGATGGCGTTAATCACCCTGGGGTCTTCCCCCATTTTGCGGGCCATGTCCATGCCGATTTCCGCGTGGTTCAGGTCCGAGTCGGATTCCGCCCCCTTGCCGATGTCGTGAAGCAGGGCGCTGCGTTTTGCCAGTTCCCGGTTAACCCCCAGTTCCGCGGCCAGGACCCCGGCGACGATCGCCACTTCCCTGGAATGGGACAGCACGTTCTGGCCGTAGCTGGTACGGAAATGAAGGCGCCCCAGGGCGCGGATCGCGTCCTGGCTGATGTTGTGGATCCCCACGTCAAAAAGGACTTTTTCGCCTTCCTCAAAAATTTTCTGGGAAATGTCCTTGCTGACCTTGGAGACCACTTCTTCTATCCGGGCGGGATGGATGCGCCCGTCGATGATCAGCCGTTCCAGGCTGACCTTGGCGATTTCCCGGCGCACCGGATCGAAACAGGAAATAACCACCGCCTCGGGGGTATCGTCGATAATGATGTCCACTCCGGTAAGGGTTTCCAGGGTCCGGATATTCCGGCCCTCCCGGCCTATGATGCGGCCCTTCATTTCGTCATTGGGAAGATTTACAGTGGTCACGGTGACATCGCCGGTAACTTCGGTGGCAAGCCGCTGGATCGTGGTTACCAGAATATCCCTGGCTTTCTTTTCCGCCGAAAGGTTGGCTTCCTGTTCAATCTTGTTGATCAGGGCCTGGGCGTCGTGTTTGGCGTCGTTCTCCAGGTCCGCGATGATCAGCGATTTGGCTTCTTCCACCGTCAGGCCGGAGATCCGCTCCAGCTCTTTACGGTACCGCTCTTCTTCCTTGTCCAGTTCCGCTTCCCTGTCGGCAAACTGCCTACCTTTTTCGGCAAACAGCTGTTCGGTTTTCTCAATCTGACCGGTCTTTTTCTCTAAGCTCTCTTCCTTCTGCAAGACGCGGCGTTCATACCGCTGCAGTTCGGCCCTGCGTTCCCGAGTTTCCCTCTCCTGCTGGTTTCGTTCGCGGATAACTTGTTCTTTTGCTTCAAGAAGTATCTCCTTCTTTTTGGCTTCAGCTTCTTTTATCGCATCCTGTTTTATACGTTCGGCGCGCTGCTCCGACGCTGTTAGTTGGAATCTGGCGTACAGCCATCTAATGGTCCAGCCCAAGGTTAACCCGGCAAGAGGGAGGATTATATATAAAATCCACAACATATTCTGCCCCTTACCGTTGTTTACTAAGTCGGTTAATAATAAAGTACAATTCTGTTTTTGTCAACCGGAAAAAACGGTAAAAAATACCCAGTGAAACGGAAAAAATGATCCAATGGGATGTATCAAAATGATACGATTTACAGTACGCTCTGGAGGAACTGTCTGGTCCTGTCGTTGTCGGGGCTGGAAAAAATTTTGTCCGGACTGCCCGTTTCCAGAACGGATCCCTCAAACATAAAGACCACCTTGTCCGCCGCTTCCCGGGCAAAGCCCATTTCGTGGGTGACCACCAGCATGGTCATCCCCGCCTGGGCCAGGCCCTTCATGACGTTCAGCACTTCTCCCACCAGTTCCGGATCCAGGGCGCTGGTGGGCTCGTCAAAGAGCATGATCTTCGGCTCCATGGACAGGGCCCTGGCTATGGCCACCCGCTGCTGCTGTCCGCCGGAAAGCTGGGAGGGATAAACGTCCACCTTGTCGCTCAGGCCTACCCGGTCCAGCAGCTGGTTTGCTTTTTCCCTGGCCTCTTCGGGAGAAAGCTTCCGCACATGAACCGGGGACAACATCAGGTTTTCGATCACCGTCTTGTGGGGAAAGAGGTTAAAATTCTGGAATACCATGCCCACTTCCAGCAGGGATGTGTGGAGTTCCTGGTGGGAAAGATGAACGGAATTAACGCCCCCGGTATAGTCAAAAAGCAGCTTGTCTTCAATATAGATTTTGCCGGAATCTATGGTTTCCAGCCGGTTCAGCGTCCGCAGGTAGGTGGACTTTCCCGCGCCGGAGGGGCCGATAATGCAGACCACTTCCCGCTGTTCCACCGTCAGGGAAACTTTTTTCAGCACCTCCAGGGGGCCTCTTCCGTTTTTTCCGTGGAAGGTTTTTGAGACGTCAATGGTCTTGATCATCGACATGGGCTTGTCTCCTTAACAAGTAGCTTGTTCGAAGCCGGGCTTGGCGGCCCGCCCTCCGCGGCGGGAAGAATCATTGATACACCGAGTATTTCTTTTCCAGTTTATGAAAAACAAAGGTAAACACCGCGGTTATGATCAGGTACAAAATCATCGCCGGGATATAGACCATCGCCGACCGGGTGGATCCTTCTATGTTCCTGGTGGCCTTGGTAATATCCACCATGGCGATTATCGAAACCAGGGAAGCGTCCTTAAGGACCATGATAAATTCATTCCCCACCGGGGGGATAAGCCTCCGGATTGACTGGGGAATGATCACCAGCCGCATGGTCTGGGTGTAGGAAAGCCCCAGGGCCCTGGAAGCTTCAAACTGTCCCTTGTCGATGCTTTGTATGGCCGCCCGGATTATTTCCGCGCAGTACGCCGCGCTGTTAAGGCCGAAGGCGATAAAGGCGTAGATAAACCGGTCCGCAAAGGCGGAACCGGTTTGCAGGACAAAGACCGGCGAAATTAAAGGCAGGGCGTAATAGATAAAGTAAAGCTGCATCAGAAGGGGGGTTCCCCGGAAAAAGAAAATATAGACGGTACAGAATTTATTGACGGGTTTAAACTTTGACATCTTGCCCAGGGCAAGGAAAAGGCTTACCACAAGCCCCGCGGAAACCGAAAGGATCGTTAGTCCTATGGTAACCCGTGCCCCGGCCAAAAGCTGGGGTATCCAGCCGAGGATCTGCTGCGCCGTAAACCTGCCCACTCGATGCTCCTTCGCCTGTTACGTTACCGGGCCGCGGAAACCATGTCCATCTTAAAAACATCCCGGGAAATCTGCAGCATAGTACCGTCCTCGAAGAGTTCGTCCAGAGCCTTGTCCAGGGCGGCGGTCAGGTCGTCGTTGCCTTTTTTAAGGCAGATACCGAAAACTTCACCCTCCGAACCCTGCCAGACAATCTCGAAGGGGGAATCCTCGAGGGCGATATAGTCAACCGCCACCAGACTGTCGCAGATAATCGCGTCTACCCGGCCCAGCTGGAGTTCGTCAAAGCAGTTCATCACCTTGGCGTATTCATAGGGGGTAAATTTGAGCCCCTTATCCGCCAGTCCGGTCATCAGAATGTCGGAGGTGGTCTCTTCCTGGTAGGCAACCCCCAGACCCTCCAGATACTCAGGCCCGGCGGGCCTGAAAGAGGAGCTCTTCAGCAGCACGATGGACTGGGTGTTGGCGATATAGGGTTTGGTAAAGTTATGGGCCGCCAGCCGGGGCTCGGTAACGGTTACCGCCGACATGATACAGTCGTATTTGCCCGTGTCCACCCCGGCAAAGATGCCGTCCCAGGCGGTGTCGACGAATTCCACCCCGAGCCCCAGTTTGGCGGCCAGGGCTCTGGCCATCTGTACGTCAAAGCCCGCCACGTTGCCCGACTCATCTATATATTCCATGGGGGGATACCCGATTTCCATGCCCACCGTCAGGACTCCGCTTTTCATGGTAAGACCGGTTCCGGTTTTCGGCTGGCACGCAGCCCAGAGCGGCGCCAGCGCCAACAGAACCCACAAGCCTGCTTTTCTTGGTATCATCCTTAATCCTCCTTGGATTTTAAACCGCCTTGATCGGCGGTTCATGCTGGGGGAATTATACTTCTATCCGCGGGGAAAGGTCAATAAAAGGGTGCATATATATGCAAAAAGCCGCATAAAAATACGGACCTCAGGCGGATATTTTCCGGTCCTCCGCCGCCGCTTCCAGGGGCATCCGGGAATCGCCCCGGCTGGCCATGGCGGGGACAAAACCCGAAGCCCGGACCCGCAGGGACATACAGCGGACACATTCGGCGGCTTCGTCGCCGGTACAGATTTTGTTGTCGTAGAGCGAGTACAGCGGCCGGACATTTTGGGGGGAAAGGTTGGGCATCACCACGTTTGCCCCCGCGGTCAGGGCCTGTTCCCGGCCGTCCGGGGAAAGGGTGCCCAAGGCGGTGGTGGCGGGGAGCAGGGTCCGGGGCAGCAGGAGCCGGACCAGGGCCACCATCCGCAGGGTCAGGTCCACGCCGCCCGGGGGATAGTCCGCGAAGGGAGTAGCCGCCGCGGGGATAAAGGGGCCGATCCCCACCATGTGGGGCCGCAGGTCCCGGAGGAAGCGCAGATCCTCCAGCAGGCATTGGGGTGTCTGGAAGGGAGTCCCCACCATAAAGCCCGCCCCCACCTGGTAGCCGATGTCCCGCAGGGCGTAGAGACATTCCTTCCGCGCCGAAAGTTTCATCGCTGCGGGATGCATCGCCGCATAGTGGGCGCTGTCGGCGGTTTCATGCCGGAGGAGGTAGCGGTTTGCCCCGGCCCGGAACAGCGCTTCGTAGCTTTCCCGGCTCCGTTCCCCCACCGAAAGGGTGATGGCGTGATCCGGGAATTCGGCGCGGATATCCCGGACTATGGCGCAGAGCCGGTCGCCGGTAAACCAGGGATCCTCCCCGCCCTGGAGAACAAAGGTCCTGAACCCCAGCCCGTCCCCCGCGCGGCAGCAGTCAAGGATCTGTTCCGGACTCAGCCGGTACCGTTCGGTCCGGGAATTGCTCCGCCGGATCCCGCAGTAGAGGCAGTCGTTTTTGCAGTGGCTGGTAAACTCGATGAGCCCCCGGAAGTAGACGTCCCGTCCATAGTGTTCTTCCCGGACCAGCCGGGCCGCGGCAAAGAGTTCTTCCGTTTCCGCCGGGTCTTCGGTGGTGATGTAGTGGAGCAGTTCGTCATCCCCGGGGGTTTCCCCCGCAAACGGTCTTTTCATAAACGGGTTCCTTAACGGTTCCTTAAAACGTCCCCCGCCGGCGGGCGGACCAGGCTGTTTTCGATGCGGGCGCACAATTCCTGGAATTCCCCGCTGCGGTAATCCCTGGGCCGGTCCAGGGGAACGGGGGTTTCACTCACCATGGTTCCGTTTTCCATTAACGCCACCCGGCTCCCCAGGTACACCGCTTCTTCTATATCGTGGGTTACCAGTATAACCGTAAGTCCCAGTTCCCGCCACAGCCGGTCCAGTTCGGCTCGGAGCCGGGCCCTGGTAAAGGCGTCGAGGCTGCCCAGGGGTTCGTCCAGCAGCAGTACCGAGGGTTTTCTGCAAAGGCACCGGGCCAGGGCCGCCCGCTGGGCCATGCCGCCGGAAAGCTGCCGGGGATAGGAAGCGGCCCGGTCCGCAATGCCCGTCAGGGCCAGGGCGCGGGAGATGTCCCCGCGCATCCCCTGCCGGGCCGCGGCGTCCTTTGCCGGGGGAAAGGCCAGGGCGAGGTTTTGTTCCACCGTCAGCCAGGGAAGGAGCCGGGGATCCTGGAACATAAAGCCCGTCCGGGGAAGGCCGCCGGGGAATTCCACCTCCCCCGAATCGGGCCGCTCCAGCCCGGCAATCACCCTGAGCAGGGTTGTTTTGCCGCAACCGCTCCGGCCCACCACGGCGGTAAACCCGCCCTCCGGTACTTCCAGGGAACAGTCCCGGAGGGCGGCGATCGTTTCGCTTTTATGTTCCCCGCTCCGGGGCTTTTTGCCCGGCCCCTTCCGGGTCCGGTTCCCGGGAAGGGCGTAGGCCTTGCGGACGGAACGGACGCGGAATTTCATCTATATTCTACCCCCGCCCGGATCATCGTACTCCGGGGTAAGCCCGCGGGCGAAAAAACGGAGCGCCGCGTCAAAGAACAGTCCCAGCAGTCCGATGGTGATGATCCCCACAAAGACCCGGTCCACCCGGGCCATCGCCTGGGAGTCGGTGATCAGGTATCCCAGCCCCGATGCGGAAGCGAAGAGCTCCGCCCCCAGCAGGGCCCGCCAGGCATAGCCGAAGCCCAGGCGCAGCCCCGTGACGATCTGGGGCAAGGCCGCGGGGATCAGCACCGACCCCAGGTGGCGGGAAAAGGGCAGTTCCAGGGACCGGGACAGTTCCAGCCAGCGGCGGTCCATGGAATCAAAGCCCCCCTGGGCGTTCAGAAAAATCGGAAAGAAGGTCGCCAGGACGATCACCGCGAGCTTGGACGCTTCCCCCAGGCCGAACCACAGGATCAGGAGGGGGATCATCGCCAGGGGGGGCACCGCCCGGAGCACCTCGAAGATCCCGTGGAAGCCCCGGCGGAGGGGGACGCTCTCGTGGAACGCCAGCGCCAGCGGCAGGGCCAGGGCGGCGCTGATAAGGTACCCCGCCCATACCCGGCCCAGGCTGATCAGGACGTGGCCCTGGAGCTCCCCGGTGGAAAGCAGCCGCAGGGCGGCGCTCCAGATCCGCGCCGGGGAGGGAACCAGGTAGGGGTTTACCAGGCCCAGGGACGAAAGCGCCGCCCATGCCGCGACAAGGATAAGCGGCAGGGCGGTGTAGTTAAGGAGCTTCATTCACCGGCGGCCGGTGTCTTCGGCGCGGGTGGGGGCGCTGCCGTACGCGTTGGGGAGGATAAAATCCCCGGGCCGGACCTTCCGTTCGATCATCCCCTGTTCATAGAGGAAATCAACGTCCGCCTGGATCGCGGGGAGATCGGACCTTTCCATGACCCGGGCGATGCCGCTCCACTGGAACAGCTTCATCCCGTCGTCGGCGCTGATCTGCTGCATCCGGGAACCGATGGCCACCGCCTCCCGGGTGTTGGCGGCGATCCAGTCGTAGGCCTCGGCCTGGATGTCCAGGTAGAGCCTGACCAGCTCCGGGTACTCCCGGACAAAGCCCGGCCGGACCGCGGTAAAGAGGAGGGGCGTCATGTAGCCGTCGGCGGTGATAAGCACCCGCATCCGGGCCTCCTGGTTACGGATGATCAGGCTTGCCGCCTGGAGGGCGCCGTCCACCCGGCCCGCGAGGAGCGCGGTTCTGGCTTCGGGGAGCCCCATCTGGATCAGGTTCACGTCGGCGGGGCTCATCCCTTCCCGGACCAGGGCGGCGATGAGCATCTGGTGGAGCACCGTCCCCTTGGGGCCCGCCACGGTTTTTCCCTTTAGTTCCCTGACGGACCGGGGGCCGTCGGGCCCCACCATGAGGGCGAAACTCTGCCGGGGCCTGGAGACCAGGGCGGCGATGTTCACGGGATTTCCCGCGGCGTTGGCGAGGATCACCGAGGTGGAGTTGATCACCGAGGCGATGTCCAGGGAACCGGCGGCCATGGCCTGGGTCTGATCCGCGCCGGAATTAATGTCGTGCCACCGGACCTCGACGCCCCGGGCGGCAAAGGCCGTTTCCAGCATGCGCCGTTCCTTCATCACCATGATCTGGAGATTAAAGGGCGACTCCACGTAGGAAATGTTGATCACCCGGGGAGTCTGCTGCCGCCGGCTTTGGCCGAAGGCCCCGGCGGCCAGTACCGCCAGCGCCGCGGCCAGGATGATTTTTTTTAGGTTTTTCATAGATGCCTCCAAAGGTTAGTCCGCGGAAACGGCGGTTTTAACCGTTACCCCCGGCAGCCTTCCAAGCTTGCCGGTGAGCGAGTTGATTTCGTCCAGATCCCCCTCCACGGTAATGGCGATGACCGCCTTGTTTTTCGCGTCGAAGGGAATACCCATCCGCCCTTTTATGATCCCCTTAAAGGCCCCCACCATGTCGTTAAACGACTGCTGGCTGTTTCTGGGATCTTCCAGTACGGCGCCGATCACGGCGATTCTGTCCATGTCCGCCTCCTGTTCTTTGTTTGCAGAAACACAGTCTTTCTGCCCCCGGGGAAAGCAAAAAAACGCCCCCGGCCTTGACCGGGGGCATGTAAAGCGGGCGGAACATCCCGTTCCGCCGCGGCGCTGTCACATCATCCCTCCGGTGGACCAGAACGTGTCTTGGTTCCCAAGGTTATACGTCTACCATAGCGGAAAACCGGGAAGAAATCAAGGGGCAATTTCCGTAGCATTTTCCCCGGTAGTCCCGCCTTGTTCAGGCGGCTCGGGTAATGACGTTGCCGTTAACCACAAGGTTGAACGCCACCCTGTTGTTGCCGGTGCTTATCCATTCCAAGTATCCGTTCGGGTGATCCACGGACGCGAAGGCCTTCAGGTGAATGTTCCCTCCTTCCGTGACAATGGTCGCGGGGAACAAGTTCCAGCCCGATTTCCTGCTCAGCGTGAACACATAGACGGCAGCATCACCTTCCCCTTCCCGAAATACCCGGCAATGGGAAAGCAGGACGAGAACCACAAAGGACCAGAATAAAAGGCCCCCTATGTTCTTCTTTTGTTCCACGGTCAGGCCGTCCGTTTTATTGTCGTCGCCCATGGTTCCCTCCACTGTTTACCCCTATCTTGTGCTCTTTGACAACTTGTGTCCGCCGCAGCTCGAACCGCCTATTTTTCGGCTGGTTCTGAATTAGCTGACATTTCGGTTTCCTGTTTTAGCCGTTCTATAACACCTTGCACCATTTTTTCGGTATCAAACTGTGGCGTAATGCGATATTCTTTCGCTGTGTAAGGTTCGGTATCCAATAGCGGCCCCCAGTTCTCCTCCAGGGTGAGGGATTGGTAGTCGCTATATTCTGTCTCGCCGGGTTTCCGCACGGAAAAATAATCTTCCAGGCCGTCGCTTTTTAATTGCCATTTCCCGGCTTGATACAGCCGGAGGGTAATAAAATTATTGTTGAAAAATAAAACGTTCAATTTAATCTCTGTTCCATCCAGTAAAACTATATATTCAGGAGCATCAATTATATTGATCCACAGGCTTTTTTCTGTTTCTCCAGAGGGTTCCCCACTTCAAAAAAAGGGACAAACCCGATAAGTACCAGCATCGGCTTATGGGCGTAATAAATAAATAACATCGAAATGCCACGCAAAATAGAGAAAAAATATGATGCCCGCAGTAATAAACTGCTTTTTGCGGTTTTTCTTTGTCTGCGTTTCTTTACACATTCTCGATCAGCTCCACCGGTAATAAATTCTCGTAATCACTTTGGGCTGCTCAATTTAAGATGCTTTTTGGTAAAAAAACATCTACATAATCTCCAATTGCATGGGCTACCTCTATTCGTATGACCAGATCTTCACCGGTAAGATATGTCTGAAACGGCGGGAACAAATACTCGGGCATATCTTCATAGGGCATTTTATAATCTGCGTTTCTCAATTTTTCAAGTAAATTCTCTTCCCTTTCTAAAATTGTACCGCCGAATTTCTTAAATACAAAATCCGCATGGGTAACAAAAATGCCAATAAAATTATCGTCAATCGTTATAATATCCCTTAATCTTAACCTCTTGCCATTATTTTTGTCTATTAGTATACAAAGTGATAATCTTGACGGATGTGCGGCGCCGGAATAAAAAGTTATACCATCCAGAAATAGTGATAAATACCTTTCATCATCTAAAGTAATGTAGTATGATATAGTACTATCAGATGAAGCCCCCTCACATGCCGTATTTAACCACCGGACTTCTTCAAGTATTATACTGTTAATTTCGTCTGCAAAGTCGATATTACTAAAATACGGATATTGTATAATTCCGAGACCGGAAGTAGTAACATTCGGACTCTCGTTTGGAAACGCGATTTCACCGCCGGTTAATTTCGCTGTTTCTTCTTCCGCGGTAACTTCTTCAATATTTGTTACGACATCTTGTTCGATATCCGTAACTTCTGATATTTGATATATTTGATCAGTGTTTTTTGATCTTTCGTTTTGAGGTTTACATGAGATCAGCGAGGAAAAGAAAATAGCAATAATTATAAGTTTCATTTCAAACTCCCCACGGGCTAAAAACCGGCGCTTTCCCGGCGTTTACTCAGTAATTCCGAATTCAACCACAGGCCCTCACGGACGGTAATCATCCCCTCCGCCGACGCGGGTACCCGGTATATGTTACCTTTTCCGCCGTATCGGTACAACCACAACAATGGAATCTTTCGCACCCGACATCCCCCTCTGTAAACCTTGTAGAAACCGCCTTTTCCCGCTATACTCCGGTAGTTAAGGAGAAAAGAATGGAAGCCGGCCAAAACGCTTAAGCTGGAACAGAGCGGAGGATAATCATGTATGATTTCTTTCAATTCCTTGTGCTGCTTATTATCGGAGCTTTTCTTTTTACCGTTTTCGGGGTGATTGCGCTCCTCGGCCGGACGAAAAGACTCGGTGAAGAGCTGAAAGAACTTAAAACAAACCTGAACAACCTTTCGTACAGGATTTCGTCCGGGGAAAAGCCTGCCGGAGCCCGGCCGGCGGCTGTTAGCGCGGAGCTCCGGCCGCCTGCCGAACAGCCGGCCGTCCCGTCCGCGGTGGACGACGGCTTCCACAGCATTTCCAGGCTGTATAACGTGCCTGATAACGCGGCCAAACCGGATCTGACGTCGATATCGTGGCGGTCCGGTACGCCCGGCCCGGCGCAGACGCGGGAGAGTCTGCCGCAAGGGCCGGAGAATCCGCCGCAGGGGCCGGAGAATCCGCCGCAGGGGCCGGAGAGTCTGCCGCAGGGGCCGGAGAGTCTGCCGCAGGGGCCGGAGAGTCTGCCGCAAGGGCCGGAGAGTCTGCCGCAAGGGCCGGAAACGCGGGTTTCCGGCGAATTCGGCGGGAAACTCGCCGCGTTCATTCACGGCGGTAACGTATGGGCGGCGGGCGGCGTAGTCCTCCTTATAGCGGCTTTTGCGATGCTGATGACGTACATGGCCCGGCGGGGCTTTTTTACGCTGGAAATGCGCATCGCCGCCGCCGCGCTTTC
>JAISBN010000148.1 GCA_031266175.1 Treponema sp.
CCGCCCCTCTGGGGCGTAAAACTGGGGGTGCGGGGGATTTGTTCCCCCGCATACGCAAAGATTTCAAGGAAAAATCTTCAATACCCCGCTGCTTGCGGCGGGGATTCTTTATTAAAATGGCGGTCGAATACATGGAAAAAAATGAGATAGAAAATACACGGGGAATAAATTTTGATATAAATATATTCAGGTTTTTAATGCAGGAAGCAGTTAAAAAAATAAATGCCATGAGTACCGGATTCGAACAATATAACAACATGCAATTGGTTAAACTTGATTTTCTAAGAAGATTAGGTCTGTTTGATGAATCTAAAATACTAAGTGAAGATATAAAAAATAATGAAATAATATACCAGGGAATTGCGGTGGATATAATTGAATACCAAACGGAATTAATAAAAAACCAAGATATCGATGAACACTATCTTGAAGAGATTAAGAAAGAATAGTCGAATGGGATTGGAATGGTAAAATTAACATCAGAATATTCGGAAGAATATATTTATAAAAACATGTTGAATGATGCAAATCTTTATATGAATTTTAATCCCCATAATAATTATTTTGATATTGAATTATTAGCCTATGGTAAGGTCAATAAAAAATATTGGAAAGTAATTATGATTTGTGATGAAATCTATCAATTTAATTTGATGGACCATTTTATTGATAATATAGAAAATATTGAAAGGTATGAATGCAGACCATATATAATTTTAGAGACCAGGGTTAATAAAAAAAGAATTTCTGAAACAAATATTGGAAAATATAATAATATAAAGCCCGGTGATGGTGACTTTGATATTTTTTCAATCGAATTTGTCGGCGTAGAAAAAATAATAAAAATTATATGTAAATTTTACAAACTTGAAATATATGAATTGACAGAAAAAGAATATGATGAATTGTTAAATATATAGCATAAATCAGTCAAACTGCACCTAACAGACCTGTTTGCTTGGGGAGATAGTAAATAAATACTTAACATTATGGTGTAAAGATTCTACCGTGGCGTGTTTCATAAATATCCGGAGGAATAATGAATAATGACACTTTTCATGTCATGTCGTCCGGGCGCAAGGGATTCAGGATCCCCGGAAACAATTTTACCAGCGCCGGGATCAGCGTGGCCGCGCAGAGGGCGGATACCGCCACCCCCAGGGCGCCGACCAGCGACAGGGTCTTAACTACCCGGGCGGCCCCGGCGCCCACAAACAAAAAGGGGAGCGCCCCGCCTACGGTGGTTCCCGCGGTAGCCGCTAGGACGGGAAACCGCTTCCGGAAAATCCGGTAAAAGGATCCCGCTGCCGCCGCCTGTGTAACCGGCGCGGCCTGTGCGGCCGGCTTCTTATCCTGCAGATGATCCGCCACCAGAACCGCCGCGTTAACCGCCATCCCCGATACCGCCACAAAGGCCGCGGCGCTTACTTCGTTCAGGGGATAGGCCCCCAGAACCATCCACAGCGCGGGAACGGCCAGCGAAGGAGGAACCACCGCCATGGCCGCCAGGGGAAAAGTAAAGGATTCCTTAAACGCGGCAATCAGCATATAGCACAGCAGCAGGGCCAGAACAAAAAGACCGGCCTGGGCGGTAACCCCGCCCGCGGCTTTGATCGCTTCGGGATCAAAGTCAACGCTGTAACCCGGCGGCAGATCCAGCCGGGACAGGGTTTCCATCACCCTGTCCCGGACCCGGCGGGGATCCTCGGGGGCGGTTCTGATGGAAAAGGACGCGCAGCGCCGGCGATCCTCCCGCTGAATCGACGAAGCGTCCCGGCCGGCTTTCGCGGTAACCAGGGAATCCAGCGTCAGCGGGGTCCCGGTCCGGTTTTCATTCCTGATGAGTATATCGAACACCCCTTCTCTGCCCGTAACTTCCGTTCCGCCCCGGATCCGCACGTCGGTTTCGGCGGCATAATCCGCGGAGTCTCCGGGTGAACCCATGCGTTTATAGGCCACCGGTCCGTGAATATTACGCCTAACCGCCTCTCCGACGCTGCCGTAGGACATGCCGCCAAAGGCCAGTTTATCCCGCTCCGCATCCAGATCCAGCCGGGGGCTTCCGTCCTTAAAGTGCAGTACCGTTTCCGAAACGCCCTCCAGGGCCGAACATATCCGGCCCGCTTCCGCCGCCAGTTCCTGACAGCGTTTTTCTTCGTCGCCGGAAATCCTGATCCGCCAGCTGCGCTCGTTTCCCCGGGTCTCCACCAGGTACACAAAGCCGCCGGGAGGGGAAAGGGAACGCATCCATTCCCGGACCGTTTTCTCCTTGACCAGGAGCGGATCAAAGCCGGTCATGACCGACCCCGTTCCCGTCCGGGCCACGGTCTGGACGCTCTCAATACCGGGATACTGTTTCAGTTCGTCCGCATAGGAAGCCAGCAGTCTGTCGGTTTCGGAAATGTGGAGGCCGCCGTCAAATTCAACCTGGGCATAGACATAATCCCCCGAGCCCTCCTGTTCCACGTCCGCGCCTTTCAGAACCAGGGAGACACAGCCCAGGACCGTTATCAGGATCCAGCCGCCCAGGACCGCCGCCGGTTTCCGAACCACCGTCCCCACGACAAGCGCAAGACAACGCCGGAAGAACCGCCGTCCGCGGAACGTCCACCGGCGGTGGAACAGCCGCGGGAACAAGTGCAGACAGCGGAACAGCCGCCACTTACACAGGCGCTCACGAAAGCCGCGGCGTTTGTTCCGGCTCGGCTGTTTTCCCGGGGAGGGAAAAAGCCCCCCGGAAAAAAGCTTTTTGTCCGTTCCGGTCCAGAGGAAAAGCGGCGGCAGCAGGGTCAGGGCCAGAACCATCGCGGTAAAATTAACCGCGGCAATGGCCCAGGCCACGGAATTCATCCCCGTTTCCCGGCGGACCATCAGGGGCAGCAGGGCCGCGATGGTGGTAACCGAACCGGAAATCAGGGGAAAGCGCAGCCGTTCCAGCGCTTTTTTCCCTTCCGCCGTTGAACGGCAGGAACGGAAGTATTCGACGCTCAGAATGGAAGCGTCCACCGCCGCCCCAGCGCCGGAGGCAAGTCCCGCGAGAACCAGTTTGTCCGGCGGGCGGCCCAGCAGCATAAGCAGGGCGGAAGAAAAAAAGCATGCCGCCGGTACGGTAAGGGCGCAAAAAAACGGCGCGGAAAAAGAGCTTCCCCTGCGGGAACAGAGCAGCGCGGCCAGCAGCGCCACACAACAGGCCCCCTGCAGGGCCGCCCCCATCACGGAACTGTGGGCTTCCCGTTCCGCCTCCCCCGCGTCGGAAAGGACGGTAAATTCCAGGTCCCCGTACTTTGCCAGCTCTTCCCCGATCAAAAGGGAGAGTTTTCCCAAATCCGCGCCGTCACTGCCCATCACCGCGATCAGCGCCGCCTCTTTGCCGTTAAGCCGGGACCGGTTTTCATAATCCCGTTCCCGGTCCGTAATATCCGCCAGATCCCGGAGGGGGACAAAATTTTTTCCGGTTCCGTCCCCGGAGGGAACGGCAACAAGGGCGTTTCTTAATTCCCCGGTTATACCGCCGCCGCTTATACCGTACCGGCCGTCCACCATGACCGGTACTTCCTGCGCGCCGCCGGTTCGGGAAGGACGGCGAAGCGTGCCGCCGGGAAGGAGCGCGTCGTTATAGGCCAGCGCCTTCGCCAGGGCCGCGGCGTCTATATTCCGGGCCAGGGCTTCCCCGCTCTTCAGGGTGATCACAATTTCCGTCAGCCCCGCGCCGGAGATTTCCACTTCCCCCGCGCCGGGCAGTCCTTCCAGCGCGGGCTTGACGATCTTTTCAAGGGTCATCCCCGGGGATTTCCCGCCGGTGGCAATAACCGCGGCGGTCCAGACCGGAACCCGGGAATCTCCCGAAGAGGCGATTTCCGGACGCTGGGCCGCGGAGGGAAGGGTTTCATATACCCGCTGGGCCGCTTCCCTTACCGCCTCGTAGCGGCCCCTGACCCGGCCTTCAAACCGGGCGATGATCCTCACCCTGCCGTTTTCGCAGGAGCTGTAGATCCGCCGGATCCCCGCGATCCCCGACAGGGCGTTTTCCAGGGGGATCGCGGCAATCCGTTCCAGTTCCGCGGCATCCATGCCGTAAAAACGCTGGGTAACGGTAAAACTTTCATCGGCTCCCGCGCTTATGCCGCCGCTTATGCCGTTCCCCAGGGCCAGAATAAACGCGGAAGCCGCGCAGAGCCCCAGAAAAACGCACAGGGCCCGGCGGGGTCTGGAAAAATCAGCCACGGGATCCCCGCAAAAAACGGACCAGCGCCGGGGGCAGGGCAAAGAGGGTCAACAGGGTACACGCGGCGATCCCTCCCAGCATGGCCGCAGCCATGGACCGTTCACCGGTTCCCAAGGGAGTCAAGACCAGGGGCAGCAGGGCAAAGACCGTGGTCAGCGCGGTGGTAACCACCGGCCGGAAACGTTCCGCGGCGGCGGCATAGACCGCCTCCGCCGCTTCTATTCCCAGGGCCCGTTTTTCCGCGGCCAGCTCATAGAGGATCATGCCGCTGTTTACCGAAATCCCGAAGAGTACCATCAGGCCCAGAACCGACGACGAATCCAGACCCGCCCCGGCAAGGAAGAGGGCCGGGCCAGCGCCGGCCAGGGAAAAGGGTATGGCCAGAAGCAAAATCAGGGGAAGGGTAAAGGATTCGAATTCCGCGCCCATGGTAAGGTAGAGGAGCGCCAGTACCAGGATCACCGTTATGATCAGGGATATCCGGTACCGCTCAAAGGCGGACTCATCGGCCCGGACGAATCCTCTTTCCTTTCCCGACGCGCAGAGTTCCGCGATATACTTTGAAAGGGCTCCGGCTTTTCCCGGTTCGGCCGAGGCCTCAAGGTAGAAAACGTCGCTGCGGTCCAGCCTGGCCAGGGCCGCGGGCGCTTCCCGGTATTCGATGTCCGCCAGGCTTCCCAGGAAGACCGGTCCGGTTTCGGTAACCGAAACCGGCAGGGCTTCCATGGCCGGAACTTCCAGGGCGGAAACTTTCAGTTTCAGGGCCCTTCCTTCCAGTTCCAGTTCTCCGGCGGTAAGCCCCTCCGCCGCGGCATAGAGGGCCCGGGCGGTTTCCGCGGTACTGATCCCCGCGTAGGCGGAGACTTCCCGGTCGGGCAGCACCCGCAGTTCCGGCCGGGAGCCGGAGGGTCTTCTGGCGGTTAACGAGGCAAAAGCTTCCCGGCGGATCAGCGCCTCCGCTTCGGCGCTCCGCTCTTCCGCGTCTTCGGGACTGCGGCCCTTAACCGCCAAAACCGGGACGGAGGAAAGGCCCAGCAGTTTTTCCGTGGGATCCCGGGGAAACCGGGCCAGGACCGCCCCGGGAAAGTCCGAAGCCAGCTTTTCGTTCACCAGGGCCAGGACCGCCTGGGGCTTGGGCGACAAAAAACCCGGAGGATCCAGCAGGCAGCGGAAGGTAAAGGTTTCCCTCCGGTAATCGGGATCGGAGCGCCTTCCCGGATCATCATCCTCCGAACCGGCCCGGCCGAACACCGACGCGACGCCCGGCGTTTCCCGGAGCTTCCGGCCCAGGGCGGAAGCCCCGGCAGCGACGCTGTCCATGGCCGTCCCCGGAGGAAAATTAAGGACCACCTCTATTTCAGCGGCATCGCCGGGGGCGATAAAACTTGCGGGCCTCGCGGTCAGCAGGGCAAGACCCGCGGCGCAGACGAGGATCGCCGCTCCCGCCGCCGGAAGGGGCCTGGCCAGGGAAAAGCGGAGCAGGGAAAGATACCGGGTAAGCACGAAAGATGTTTCCTCCCGGAGGGGAAAAGCCGGTCCGGCGGATATTTCGTCAGGACCGGAAGAAGCCGGCCGGGAAGTTTTGTTCCCCCCGGAAGAGGCCGGCCGGGCGCAGAACACCCTAAACAGGGACGGCAGGGCAAACTGGGCATAGAACCAGCCCGCGATAATGGAAACCACCAGGGAAACGGAAAGATCCCCGAAAAGGCTTCCCAGGGGGCCGGGCAGAAAGACGACCGGAACAAACACGATGACCGTGGTCAGGGTACCCCCTAAACTTGAGGCCGCCACCGACGCCGCGGCATCGCTCAGTTCGGCGGTATATTCCGCCGGACGGAAAGATTTTTCGCCGAATTTTTCACCCCGGCTGCGGTGCAGCAGGTCCAGAATGATTACCGACGTATCGGAAACCAGTCCTATCCCCATGGCGATGCCGGAAAGGCTCATGGAATTCAGGGACCGCTTTAGCACCGCCAGGACAGCCAGGGAGGCCGCCATGGCCAGGGGCAGGGAAAGGCCCGCGAGGACGCTGTAGCGGAAACTGCGCAGGGTAACCAGGAGCACCGCCATGACCGCCAGAGTTCCCAGCAGGGCGGAAACAAGGAGTTTCCGCAAAGCGGGAACTATGGACGCGGCGTCATCGTAGATAACGGTGATTTCCGCGTCCCCCGCAAAGGAAGAAGCGGCCTCCTCCACCGCCTTTTTTACCTCCCGGGAAAGCCGTACCGGATCCGCGCCGGGCCGCCGGTATACTTCAAGGGCGGTATATTCGGCGGCTTCCGGCCCGGAGGCGGCAATAAAAAGACTTTCCCTCCGGGCCTTTCCCCGGCCCAGGGTTCCCAGATCCCCCAGAACAAAGGGACCGCTTCGGGAGGGCAGTACCAGCGCGTCCAGTTCCGCCTCCGTACCGGGCTTTCCCGCGCTGACCACCACCAGTTCCCGGTCCCCTTCCCTGGCGTTTCCCGCGGGGATGTTGGCGGTCTCCGCGGCAAGAATTTCCGCGACCGCCGCGGGGGGCAGCCCCCGGGAGAGGGCTCTGGGCAAATCGATCCGTATCTGGAGTTCCTCCTTTTCGCCGCCGGAAAGCATCACCGATCCTACTCCGTCAATCCGCCGGAGGATAGAACGGATTTCGTACTCGGCAAGGTTCCGGGCAAAGACCCCGCCCAGTTCCGACCGGACCGCCACAATGATCTGGGCCTCCTCACCGGAATTGCCGGGAATCACCACGGGCTTGGAAGCCCCTTCGGGAAGGCTGGGGTACACGGCGTCAATCGCTTCCCGGACCAGTACCGAAGCCGCGCCCGCGTCGACGCCCCAGCGGAAATCCAGCGCCGAAAGGGAAGCGCCGTCCCGGGAAACGCTGCGGATCCGTTCCAGGCCCTTAACGGAAGAAAGGGCGTCTTCTATGGGAATGGTCAGGGCCTGCCGGATATCCGCGGCCCCCAGCCCCGGATACAGGGTTTCCACCGTAACCCGGGGAAAAGGAAATTCGGGCATCCGCTGCAGGGGAAGGACCGAAAGGGAAAAAGCCCCGCCGGTCAACAGGGCGGACAACAGCATGATCACCGATACGGGGCGGCGTACGCACAGCTCAATCGCGTTTTTCATGGCCCCTCACTTTAAGAGCAGTATACGGTACGCTTCGCCGCTGGCGTTGCCCAGGCTGTCGCCAAGCCCCGCCCCCACTTCCACCGTGACCATCCCCGTATATGGCTTGTTGGTCAGTACTCCCCGGATTTCCACCCGGCAGAGCCCCTCCCATCCTGCCGCCGGATCAGGCAGGGTAAAACCGGAGATCCTGACTTCCCGGGGCGAAAAAGACAAAGCCCCGTTGGTCGTGTTCATCCTGAAAACATCCATCAGCGAAAAGGGATCGACAGATACCCCGGGCACTTCCGGGGAAAGGGCAAAATAGAGTTCCATCCAGGTGTTCACCCCCGTATCAAAGGGATAGTGTTCCCCCCGGACCGGCAGATCGGCAAACTGATTCTCCGGGGTAAAGACCGCCAGATCCGCCCCCGCCGCAGCGCCGGGAAAGAGGGGAAAGCGCATCCCCTTAAGAACCGGAGGACTTGAAGCGCCGCCGTCCGCCCGGATATGCCACAGGGTCTGGGCAGCCATGGTATTACCGGAACGGTCCCTGACCGTTTTTCCCAGGGTCAGGGTAAAGGAACTGCCGTAGGCGGGGGCGTTGGAAAACCGGTATACCAGGGTATCTTCATAACCGGGAGGGGATTCCAGGATCATCCCCAGGGCCGGAGTACTGTCCAGGGCGGCGCTGACGGAAGCGGTGTCCACGGGTTCGGAAAAAACCAGTTTCAGCCGGTAGCTTCTTTCCCAGCCCCGGTTTTCCGCGACCGAACCGTCAAAGGGTTCCAGAACCAGCACGATATTTCCCCCCGGATCAAGGGCATAAGCGGCCGGAGGCTCAGGGCCCGTCCGATCCGTACCCGCCGAAAAATGGAGGACATAGGGCCGGCCCGTTTCCAGGTCCGCGGCGTCCGCCAGTTCCGTTCCCGCGTTCAGGCGGTACTCCCTGCCGCTGGTCCAGTTTTCCGAAGGGGTAAATACCGCCCGGCGGCCCTCCCCTTCCAGGGCCCAAACCCCGGAAACCGCCGGGGAAAACGAAAGATACTGCAGGGAGCTTCTGTCCATGGGGGAAGAAAAAAGCAGTTCCACCGGGCCCCGCTCTTCCGCCATAATATCCCCGTCCAGGGGGACCGTTTCCACCAGCCGGGGCCGGGTTGTTCCGGGCCTGGTGGTAAAGGCCGCTTCAAACTGGCGTTCCAGGGAAAGGCCCCTGGTATCCTGGGCGCCGGTTTTAAGGACGATAAGATAATCCCTGTTTGCCTCCAGCGGGGAAGCGGGATTAAAAATCATCCGGGAGCCGGACCATGAAAAATGGCCGGATACGATCCGGGAATTTTCGCTGAGCGAAAAAGAGCGTTCCACGCTGGTCCTGTCCGGTTCCTGTGAAAAGGCCAGGGCCACTTCCAGCCCCGCCGGATTACGGTAGCCGCCGCCGGGACTCCAGGCGGTCACTTCAAAGGGGCCGTCCCGGAGTATGTCGCAGCCGGAACAAAGGAGCGCCGTAAAAACCGCCGCTGCGGCCAGTAACGCCGCCATCCGCGCCGTCCGCGGCGCCGCCACTCGCGGCATCGCTGCCATCGCCGGTACCGCCGGCGCCGTCTGAACAACAGAAAGTGTTTTCATCATTCCCCCTCGATAAAAAAGAACAGATCCTCTTTCAGGTACGATCCCCGGCCGTCGGAAATACCGCTCCGTCCGCCGGGGAGGACAAGACGGTAGTAATGCCGTTCCGGGGGGACGTTTTGTTCAATCCCTTCCCACTGGATGATAAGGGTATCTCCGGACCACCAGCGGACGGAGCGAAGGCTGACCGGCGCCAGGGTTCCGGGGAAATAAGGTTCCAGCCGGGTGCCCAAAACCGCGGCGGTTTGGGCAGGGCCGTCCAGAATATGGGAAAACCCCAGGGCCAGGGTGACAATGCCTTCGGGAAGGATCGTCTCCGCGGGATAGCTTCCGTTTTGTACCGGGCCAACCTTCCCCCGGCCCGCGTCCAGGGAAATCACCCGGAGGTAGGGAATGTCCACGGTAAAGGAAAAAGAAAATTCCGAGGCCATGGACAGACCCCCCGTATCCCGGCTGTCCGCGGATACGTAAAGGGTATAGATTTTTTCCGGCTCCGGATCCCGGTCGGGGATAAACACCACCGACGAGGGCGTCCACCCTTCGGTTCTTCCCGCCAGGGGCGGATCAAAGCGGACGGAACGCAGGACCGATTCATCCATGGCTTTGTTAAATTCTATTCCCAGGGCCTGATTGTGGCCCAGGCCGTTTTCCGCTCCGGCGCCGGTTTTTATCCACCAGGATCCCGATTCGGGGCCGCCCCTGATCAGGGGATATACTTCCGTTACCCGGGGAAGAACCCTGTCCGCGTCGGTGACAAAGCTGCCGTTCATCCCCTTTCCCAGGGGAACGCCGCCGCGGCTCTGGGCCTTATCGCTCAGGGTCCAGCGGTAAACCGTCCAGGGCGCCAGGCTGTTTTTCGGGTGCGCCTCCATCACCGTATCGTCGTCAAACCACCGCAGTTCTTTTTCGCCTACCCCCTCCAGGGAAAAGGCGTCCGCAGTACTCTGCCTGTCCATGGGCCGGGAAAAAACGATCCGGACAAAGGCCCCGCCGGCGGAACTAACCCCCACGGAAGCGCCCTCCCCGGGGCTGAAACCAAGGCCGTAGGGAGCGGCTTCCCGGCTTAACGCGTAAAAGGGAACGTGTTTGGATACCCGGTCTTCCCTGCCGTCCAGGGCATAGATCGTCCCCTCCAGGCTTAGGCTGTAACGGACCCCGGGCAGCCAGGGTTCCAGCGGATGGAAGTACAGGGTATCCCCCCGCCAGACCATATCGCCCCTGACGGTTCCTCCCGCGGAACCGACCGACAGGGCTTTCCGGGTTTCCAGGTGATCCATGGCGGTATCGAAACGGACGCTCAAAGCGGTATTTTCCGTATCCAGGACGGTATTGTCGCCGCCGGGATAGGTGCTGAAACCGATGGATTCAAGGTTTATAAAATTTTTGCACGATCCAAGCAGTACAATCCAGATGGCCCGAACAAGTACGGGCCAAACAAATACGGTCCAAAGAGGGCGGACACCGGCGGCCCGGAACAGCGGTACCCGGTTATTCGGGAATAACACGGCTCCCCTCCTTTAAATACGCTTCAGGTTTCAATACCACCGCTTCCCCCGGGGCAAGCCCCGAAAGGATCTCCCGTTCGCCCTCCGCGGCGGAGGGGCCGAAACGGACTTTCCGTTCCGATACCCGGCCCCGGGTTACGGCAAAGACCGTACCCTCATCGTCCTGCCGGTTTATGACGGCGCTTTCGGGGACCGTCAGCGCCTTCCGTTCTTCGCCCGGATATACCGTAACCCGGGCAAACATGCCGGGCTTCAGTTTGTCTTCCGCCGCGCCCGTGACCGAAGGGGGCAGCAGGACCCGGACGGTAAAGGTAAAGGACTGGCTGTCCGCCTGGGGCGAAACCAGATCCACCGTACCCTCGTAAACGGTTTCCCCCACGCCGACCCGGGCGGCCATGCCTTTGCGGAGCCGGAGGGCGTCGGATTCCCGGAGGGAAAAGAGCACGTAGAGGGAACCGGTATCCATCAGGGTGACAAGCTTGTCTTCCTTTTTGATCCGTTCCCCTTCTTCAAAATACCGGGCCCCCACGATTCCCGCGGCGGGGCTGTAGACGGTCAGTTCCGACCGGGCGATGCGTACCGATTCCAGTTCCTTTTCCGCGGCTTCCAGCTGGGCTTCGGCGGCTTCCACTTCCGAGCGGAGGGTGGAAACGGCCAGGCCGATCAGCGCCGCCCGCCGTTCGTTTTCCGAAGCAAAGCCCTCCGCGGGAAGCAGCCCCGCGGCCGCCAAATCCCGGTCCCGCAGGCCCACAGTCCGGATCTCCAGGTCCCGTTCCATAAGCCGGAACTGTTCTTCCGCGCCGGACAGGGTAAAGCGCCCCTCCCGGACTGCCTCGCCGCTTAAACCTCCCGCGGTATAAAGGGTTTCCTGGTCCTCCTGCCTGCGGCGCTGTTCCTCCAGAACCTTTGCCGCCTGGACAAGTTCCGCCCCGGCCCGGGCAATGCCCAGAAGTTCCGCCTCCGCGGAAAACTCCCCCTCCAGCAGCCGGGACCGGGCAAGCCGCAGGGCCGCCTGGGCCTGGGTCAGGGAATTCTCCGCCCTGGCCGCGGCCAGTTCCAGCTGGACATTTTCCAGGTCCGCGATCCGCGCCCCCTTAGCCACGCTGTCCCCTTCACGGCGGTAAAGCCGGCGGACCGTTCCGTCCTGAAGCGCGGTTACATCAACCTTGGTAAAGAACGAAAGGGCCCCAAAGCCGGAAACTTCCTCGGCCAGAATTTTTTCCGCCGCGGCGGCAACTTTTACTTTGGGCACATAGCCCTCCGAAGAGGCCTGGGCCTTTCCGCAGGAAAGAACAGTCCCCAGCAGCGCCAGGGACAAACACACACTGGACTTTACCCCAATTGGTAGACACAAAGATAAGCGGGAAATATACCAGAAGGAGAGAAAGAGACGGGAAAGAAAGACACTGAACGGCGGGTATACACCACGGAGTTCAAAACCGGGGCGGCAGCGCCGGCCGAAAAACACGGGAAACCGGTAAGCCATGCTGCGGCGAATTTGGGTATTAACGAAAATGTGTTGTACCGGCAGATACAGCGGGCACGAGAATCGGCCGGTACCGGGTTGCCGGCAAAGAAGGCCCGGAATACGCACAGAGTTTTGAAACCGGCTCTACCAGAAACAACAGGAAGGGTGTAGTGACAGAATACGACTATGCCATAAATGGGCGGGTAATTGAAATTCGAAAAGCCCTTGGCTATTCACAACAACCATTTTCTGAAATAATCAAGCTGAGCCGGTCCTGCGAAGCGGGGATAGAAATCAAACGGCGTAAAGTCAACGATCGTTTAGTCGAAATGATTTGCCTGACCTACGGCGTAAGCGGGGAATGGCTCAAAACCGGCAAGGGCGGGATGTTCGATGCTTCCAAAGACCTCCCCGCCCCCGCGGCGAGGCCGGAACAAAAAAGCCTGCGGAATTATCCGCGGGCTTTTTTTGTTCGTCCGCCTCAGCTGTGCGGCGCTTCGACACCCGGAGCGGCGGGCAGGCCGCTTCGGGACCGTCAGCGTTTCTCCTTAACCTTTTCCTTTTCCTTGGTGATTTTCTGTTCCAGTTTATCCATCATTTTGTCTACCGCGGGATTAAGTTCAAAATCATGTTCCTTTATGTGGACCGAAACCCCCCAGCGAAAATTAACCGTGGCTTCGGCGGTAAAATCCTTGTTCTTGGTCAGGGTAACCAGAAGATCAACAATCATATTCTCCGCGTTGTGGATGCGGGCAATTTTTTTGTCCAGGTATTCCCTGGAATCATCCTGTAAAGTAAAATGTACTGCTTTGATATCGATGTTCATGAAATGCCTCCGTTATTTTTTTTGCCGGGTGTATGATGAACCCAGATCAAGCTCGCTCCGGTATTTTGCCACGGTCCGTCTCGCAAGGGATATTCCCCGCTGGGTAAGTGTATCCGCCAGCTCCTGATCAGAAAGACGCCGCTGGTCACCGGTGATAATCTCCCGTAAAATTTCCTTAACCCCCTCCTTTGAAAACCGGGAGCCGTCGGAACCGGTCCCGGTTATTGAATTGGAAAAAAAGTAACGCATCTCGTAAAGACCCCATTCGGTCTGCATGGATTTACTGTTGGCGGTACGGGAAATCGTTGTTTCGTGGACCCCCAGTTCCTGGGCAATATCCCGCAGGGTAAGGGGAACCAGGTACTTGGGGCCCCTGGAAAAAAAAGCCCGCTGAAATTCAACGATAGCCCTGGCAACCCGGAGCAGGGTGTGGTTCCGCTGGTTGATGGACTGAATAAACCACCGGGCCTCCCGGATGTTTTCCCGGACAAAATCCCTGGCTTCCTTGCCGTCTTTCCCTTTTTTATCGGCCACTTTCATAAAAAAAGGACTGATTCCCAAAACGGGGATTTCTTCATTATTAAGGATAATAACAAATTCGCCCTCCTTCTGCCGGACCTCCACATCGGGCACCGCATACCGGGTTTCACCGGAATTAAAATGCCTGCCGGGAAAGGGGGAAAGATCTTCCTGGATACGGTTATAACAGAGCCGGAGGGTTTCTTCGTCCATGTCCAAAATCTGGGCGGTTTCGGCAAACTTTCCTTTTTCCAGGTTTTTAAGATAATCCAGGGCCGCTTCCAGTCCGGGGGGCGCGCCGGGAAGCAGCCGGGCCTGGACCTGCAGGGATTCCCGGTATCCCGACGTACAGGTGCCCGGCGGATCCAGGGACCGGACCACGGCCAGAGCTTCCCGCAGCCGGGCCTGGTGTTCTTTTTTTTCACCCCCCAGGAGGATTTCAGGATCTTCCTTGTGAAAACCGTCGTCGTCCAGGTTTTGAATCAGCAGCTCCCCGGTATACCGGACCTCGTCGTCCACCGGTTCCAGGGCCAGCTGCCATAAAAGATGTTCCTGCAGGGTTTCGGGCCGGGTGATGGTTCCTTCGATAAACTGACGCCGGGCATCCGCGTCCATACCCCGCTGGACAAAACCCGAATCGGAACTGGCTTCAAAGTAATCGTCTTCCTCCCGGGGAGTTTCCTCGGCATCCAGGGAAACCGTGCCCGGTTCCTCCAGCACTTCCAGAGCAGGGTTCTTTTCCACCTCTTCCACAATCTTTTCCCGCAGATCCATCACGGGCAATTCCATTATTTTTATGGATTGGAACAGCTGGGGGTTCATTCTAAGCCCCTGTTCCAGCACCAAAGCCTGCCGCTGCTGCATACTACCACTATCATTCCATGACGGCGCTTTGTCAAGAATTGAAAACCCCCTGCCGATAAGAGAGTAATACCCTTTACACCCTGGATATGCCCGTATGCTACTGCGTTGTATAAAGATATGCCCCGTTTTTTTGCTGTTTTCCGCCATAATTCCGTATCCGGCCTTTTCGATTGGCCGGCAGGAGCGGGGGCCGGAAAAATTACCGGCCCTGAACGCCTTTTACGCGGGCCGGGTGGAAGACGCCGCGGAAACCTTCCAATCCGGCAGGGCCGGATGGAAAGAAAAAGCCCAGCTGGTGGTGATTTACTGGGAACTGGGGGAAATGAACAAGGCCGCGGAACTGCTGGAAGAACTGCTGACAGACCGGAACATACCGGACAAGGACAGGGACGAACTGCGGCTCCAGCTGTTCTACACCTATTGCCTGGTCAGCAGCTATCCAAAAGCCGCGGCCCTGCGCGGTCCGGTGGAACGTTCCCTCCAGGGGGCGGATAACCGCGGCAAGGCGGAATTTTACTTTTATTCCGCCCTCGTGTATCAGGAAACGGGCAATGCCGAAAGGGCCGTGGAACTGTATAAACGGAGCCTGGATATAAACAAATGGCGGCCCGCGGGCTGGTATATGCTGGGGCTGCTGCTCCGGAACAGCGATCCCCGGGAAGCGGAAAAATGCCTCCAAACCTGCTGGGAGCAGGATACTTCCTTTACCGGCGCCCTGCTGCCCCTGGCCCGGCTTCTGATGAACCGGCAGGAATGGCGCAGAGCCAGGGATTACCTTATCACCGCCGGCGCCCGGCTGCCCGGAAACCGGGAAATCGCCGCGGCCCTGGCGGAAACCCGGACCCATGTTCCGGGCGGGGGCGTAGCCGGAGACGGCGCAGGGAGCGGCGCGTATTTAATACGCCGGGAAATCGGAACCCGGCCCCCCAAAGTGGAACCCGCCGCGGCCTTTCCCAGGGAGGGCAGCATCCGGATCGGGCTTATCGAAGGGCGAAGCCTCGTTTCGGTCAAGGCGGGGGGGGCTTTTACCCTGCGCGGGGCGGGGAACCGGAATTCCCTCTACAGCGGGGCGGCCCAGGAACAAATCTGGATAGAATGGACCAGGGACAGCGGAAACGGCCTGCTTTCGGTGCAGGATAAAAACGGCAGAACCCTGGCCCGCGCTTCTACTCCCCTGGTGTACGAACTCCCCGGCAGAGGCGATACATCCATTGTGGCGGGGGTTGTCAACGGGGCGCCGGGAACCAACAGGACCTACCGGGGGGCGCTGGAATTCCGCCCCGCCGCCGGAGGCATGACGGTGGTTAACATCGTCCCCATGGAGGAATATCTGTACGGGGTGATTCCCGCGGAGATGCCCGCAAGCTGGCCCGCGGAAGCCCTGAAAGCCCAGAGTATCGCCGCCCGTTCCTACAGTCTGGCCAATCTGGGCCAGTTTGCCGGCCGGGGCTTTGACCTCTTCGGTACCCCCCACTCCATGGCCTACCACGGGGCCGGGGCGGAAAACCAGAAAACCACCGACGCGGTAAACAAAACCAGGGGCGTCATCCTGCGGGGGGGCGCCCAGCCCCTGAAGGCATATTTTTCCGCCAACCACGGCGGCTACAGCGAAGATTCCCTTCCCCTGTGGGGGTACGACGCCTATATGCAGGCGATACCGGACAAGCTGGTGAACCTGCGGACCAATCCCCTCCCCCTGAACGAGCTGTACCGCTGGATCCGGGATACCCCCGTGTCGTATTCCAACCTGCCCCGGTATTCGTATGTTTCCGCCTACCGCTGGGAAAAATGGGTACGCCCCGAGGAGATCCGCCGCCGCTTGAGCAGCGATCCCGGGGAGATTACCCGGATCATCAGCAGGGGCAGGGGCATATCGGGGCGAATCGTGGAACTGGAAGTGCGGGGTTCCCGGGGAACGGTCATGGTAAAGGGGGACGCAATCTGGAACGCCATGGGAAGCCTCCGGTCCAGCCTGTTTACCATCCGCTACAAGCTGGCCAGGAACGGCAGCGTGGAATACGTTGTGTTCCAGGGAGCGGGCTACGGCCACGGCATAGGACTGGACCAGCACGGAGCGGCGGGGATGGCCAGCGTGGGCTTTAGCGCCGAAGACATCCTGCGCCATTACTACCCCAGGGCGGCTCTGGACAAGCTGTAAGACCGACACGGACAAAAGCATAGTGTTAAAACTAAAAGTCCGTGTCTGTCCGGGTGGTCCGTGGTTTTTCTTCTTCTCTAGGGAATAACTGCCTGAACAATCGGGCCCCAGGGGCCTTTTTTGCTGCCGTTTTCTACCTGGACCGCGATGTACACGGTTTTTCCGCTGTCGCCGTAGTCGAAGTCCATCAGGTCCTTTTTGCGGCGGGTAAAGAACGATTCGGTTAAGTCTTTCGGATTCGTCACCGGCTCGCCGCCGGGGGGAACTACCTTGTACCAGATCCGGTAGCCCTTGTTGGCCTTGTCCTCGGGGTTTCCCGAGATGTAGATGATCCGTATCCCCAGCTGGTGGCGGCCCACCAGGAAGGTCTCTACCACTACCTCCGCGGTGGGCTTCCCCGTGGGGGTGGGATGGGTGTCGTGGGGGATCAGGCCCAGGCTGATCAGGTCCGCGTTGGTCAACGGCGGTACCAGGAAGTAGTGGCCCTTGAAGAACCGCATTTTCCCGGTCATGGCGTCGAAGGCTTCCCGGCACTGCTCGTTGATAACCGGCGTGCGGTCGTTGCCGGAAGCTTTCTGCAGCAGCTCCTGGGCCGCGGCGAAGAGAAGCCCCAGCTCCTGAAACTGCGGGGCAGGGATGCCCCAGGCGGTACGGGTTTCGGCGATCATGACGCTGATCCAGTTCCTGCACATTACCAGCTGGTCCGTTCGGGAGGAAGCCAGCCAGTCGGATTTCTTACTCATTTTTCGACTCCTTTAGATTTTGCTCCGGATTCTTTAGAATCCGGGTCAGATTCTTTAGACTTTGGCCCAGATTCTTTAGACGCCGGGTCAGATTCTTTAGAATCTGACTTAGATTCTTTAGACTTTAAACCGGATTCTTAAGAATCCGGTTTAAAGTGACCCCTGCGTACTCTGCGTTACCCCGCTGATCCGCAGGGCCCGGTACATGGCGATACACAGCATTTTTGTTCCGTATCTATCCTTTTCCGCCTCCTATACAAACATATTCCCGGCCCGCACCCGGCTAAAACCGGCGCAAGCCGTCTTTTTGGCGGCCGGCGCCTGCACTCCGACCCCCCCCCGAAAGCGGGACTCAAGGGCGCGCAGCCACCCGGAACCCCAAATCGGGGTGAGCTTCGGTGGGGAGACTGTAGCTGCCCCGGTTGGCAACCTCGCAGGTAACCGCGGCGAACTTCCAACCGCCCCCCCGGGTCAGCCGATTCGGGCTTGTACGTATATCCTGACACCACTCATACACGTTCCCGCTCATGTCATAGAGCCCTAATGAATTGGCCCCCCCGGCCTTGCTTTTTACCGTGGCGGTTTGGTTTCCACTGTTACCGCTATATACCGCCACATCGTTTTCATTGCTGCTTCCCGCGTAGGTAAAGGTCCATGGCGTAGTTCCGCTTGGTACGCCGCCCCGGGCCGCGTATTCCCACTCCGCTTCCGTGGGCAGCCGGAACCCGTTGGCGTTCGTATTTAGTACCGCCTGCTCCGCTTTTCCGTTTCCGGCGGAGGTAGTGTTGTCTTGACTTTCCCGCAGAACTACTCCGCCATACCTATATACCGGCGTCTTCCCTGTGGCCTCGCTGTAGGCGTTGCACCAGACCACCGCGTCCCTCCAGCTTATGGTCGTTACCGGATGCTGGATTGTTCCTACCGGGGGGCCCGGGGTGGTACCATCCCCGCCCTGCCGTCCGGGATTGGCAAAGGTATAGCCGTGACCTTCCGCCCAGGCTCGTACCGCGTACCACAACTCATAGGTTACCTCGGTCTGGGCGATTTTAAAGGCGGAAACGGGAACAGGCGTTCCTGTGGCCCCAGAGAACGGGCCGCCGGAATCGCCAATATCCGTGGTGACCGTTCCGGCGGGGACAGACACCATGGTGTATGCGGGAAGGCTGGGTAAAGAGGAGCCGCCGCCGTCTTTGAGAAAGTCCTTTTTCCCGATAACCCCTTCCAGGGGCTGGGAGCACCCGGCCAGCCACAGGCCCAGGGCCAGCAGGCCCGCCGGGGCCAAAGCTTTATTCATCGGGCTCCTCCTTTATCTTAAAGCGGTAACTGTAGCCCAGGGACACCTTGTGGTTCGCCCGGCCAAAATTCGTCCGGAGCGTATAGGCTATCGTCATATAGTGGCGGCCTTCTCCTATATACAGCCCCGCGGTCAGGTCGAGCGCGGGGACGGTATAGGATAGGCGGTCGCCCTCGTAGGTGTAAAACGCCAGCATCACCCCGCCGCCGGCGCCGCCGTAGAGGCCCCCCAGGGGTCCCAGGGGGAGATAGCCGTTCAGGTGGGCGAAGGGGTACAGCGAAAAGTAGCGTACCTCCGTTTCATCGGGGTAGCCGTGGGCAAAGCCCAGGTCAAAGCCCAGTTCCAGGATGGTGTAGGGAAAGGGCGAGACCGTGCCCTGGAGGGTGGCGGTATAAAAGGGAGCGGCGAAGGAGCTGCCCGCGGCTACCCCCAGGGACCGGAACCGGGGATCCCCCCGGAGCAAAAAACCCATGGGGGCTTCCGGACCGGAATCCTGGGCCCATGCGGGGGCCTGGACGGCCGCGAGGGCCAGGAACAGCGCGGCCCCGAAGGCCCAGCGGGTTTCCGGCCACCCCTTCCGGGGGAGCCCCGGGGCCTTTACGGGCATAGTTCTCCCCCGGAAAAGGCAGCTGCCCCTAAGATGACGGTGAGCGTTGGGGGGGGGGGGGGGGGGTACGTTTTGCTGAGCGGCTGGCTGTGGTGCGGAATCACGGCAAATGCCCCCTTTCGGACAACGCTACACCTTTACGGGGTAATTTGTCAAGGAGCGGTTTCCGGGGCGTCCTTTTTAACCGGCGAGCGGATGGGCCGGATGTCCGCGTCCTTAACCTTGGCCGGATCATCCACCCCCAGGGGAAGCTCCCGGCCTTCTTCCGGTTCCACATCCTCTTCCACAAAAAGTTCACCGGGAAAGACAGCGGCGGTCCGGGCATTTTCGTCTTCGTGTTCCAGCCGTACCGAAATAAGCTTGGTTACCCCCGACTCTTCCATGGTTACCCCCAGCAGGGTCTGGGCGCCGGTAACGGTTTTTTTGTTATGGGTAATGACGATAAACTGGCTGGTACCGCCGAATTCCCGCAGCAGCTGGACAAAGCGGATCACGTTGTTTTCGTCCAGGGCGGCGTCAATTTCATCCAGCAGGCAGAAAGGCGAAGGCTTGACCATGTAGGTAGCAAAAAGCAGGGCCACGGCGGCCATGGATTTTTCGCCCCCCGAAAGGAGGGTGATGTTTTCCAGTTTTTTGCCCGGCGGCTGGGCAAAAATTTCGATCCCCGATTCCAGGACATGGTTGGGATCCACCAGCCGTAATTCCGCCCGGCCGCCGCCAAAGAGACGGCGGAACATATTGTGAAAATTCTTTTTGATCCGGTTATAGGTGGCAATGAAAAGTTCCGACGACTCATGGCGGATCTCCGCGGTCATCGCTTCCAGATCCGCCCTGGCCTTGACAAGGTCCGCCAGCTGGCCCGAAAGGAATTCATACCGGTCTTTTGCCTCCGCGAATTCTTCCGGCGCCATCAAATTGACATGCCCCAGTTCCTGGAGCTTTCCCTTAACGCCGGAAAGCTTTTCCCGCAGTTCCGCAGGGGGCGCGGTGATGGTAAAAATCCGGTCCTCGAATTCCAAAAGATCCCGGGAATGGGTCTCCCGAAAGTTGTCCTGGATGTTCTTGATTTCCGTTTCGGCCTGCACCAGATTCAAATGTATCTTTTCCAGAATTTCCTGTACCCTGGCAAGATCGGCACCGCGTTTTTTCAGGTTTTCCTGTTTACCCGCGGCGTCGCCGTTTTTCAGGCTGATGTCCTTTTCCAGTTTTTGCAGTTCCGCGGCAAATTCCTTGCCCCGCCGTTCGATGCCGGCAAGGTCCGCCTCGGCCCCGGCGATGCGTTCCGCCAGTTCCTCCAGCCGTTTCCGGTCAAAGACAATTTCATCCTGGATTTGCTTTAAAAGCCCCTCCTGGCCCGCCAGTTCCCGGCGGAGCAGCCGGGCCTGTTCTTCCGCGGCCTTGGCCTGGGTATCCATCCGGACCCGGTTTACCCGCAGTTCTTCCAGGGTGGCCCGGTAGTGATCGATTTTACCAGCCAGCTCCTCGTTGTCCCGGCGCAGGGCGGCAATCTGTTCCCGCCGCTCCAGGATCCCCCCGGCCCCGGCGCGGATACCGGCGTCAATTTCCCGTTTCCGGGTGATAATCCCCTGGGGGGCGAGAAAATCATCGATAAAAACGGGAACGGTTTTACGGTACTGGTCAAACAGCTCGATGGCCTGGTCCGTCAGTTTAAGGGCCCCGGCTTCCGGAGTACCGGCATCGCCGCCGTTAGCCGCCGTCCCGGCATCGCCGGCGGCAAACAATTCCCTCAGGCGGCCCAGGGTTTCCGCCAGGGCCGCCTCGGCGCCGCGCCGTTCCTGGGCGGAATAACCCGCTTCCCTCAAACCGGCGTCCAGGGCGGCCACGATGTCGTCGGTAACCGCCTCCAGGTCCTTTTCCAGCTTTGCCCGCTCAGCCTCCAGGCCGCGGATTTCCCCTTCCTTTTCCCGGACCAGGGCGTCGTTTTCCGTAATCCGGGAGGACGCCAGCCGGATGCTTTCCTCGAAGGACTTGATGTTTGCTTCTATATCCGCGGCCTGTTTGAGCAGATCCCTGACCGCCCCGTCCTGTTCCGCCGCGTCCCGGTTGAGCTCTTCAATTCTGGCCGCCGCGGCCCGCTCCCGTTCCTCGTTCTGGCTGATCTTGACTTTATGCTGGGCGCTCTGCTCCGACAGGATCCGGCCCTCTTTTTCCCGGGCGGCCTTTTCCACCGCCAGGCCGTACATATTCTTCTGGTATTCCACCAGCTTTTCTTCCAGGGAATTAACCGTATCCAGGTTTTCCGCCAGGGATTTGGAAAGCTCGTCGATTTCCGCCTTGATGGCATCCCGCCGGTTCCGTTGCTTGTGGAGGTCTTCGTCCTTGCCGTTTTTATCGTACCGGAACTGCTTAAGCCGCAACAGCTGGATATCCAGCTCCAGCTGGAAGATCTCGTCCCGGAGGGTCCGGGATTTCAGGGCCTTTTCCGCCTGGTGTTTCAGGGAATCGTAGGAACGTTTTACCTCCCCCAGAATCCCCTCTACCTGGCGCATGTTTTCCTCGGTTTTTTCCAGCTTCCGTTCCGCCTCGGCGGTACGGGCCTTGTACCGGGTGATTCCCGCGGCCTCCTCAAAAAGGTAGCGCCGCTCCTCGGGCTTGCTGGAAAGGATCTGGTCTATCTTGCCCTGTTCCATGACCGAATAGGCGGCCTTTCCCACCCCGGTATCCCAGAAGAGTTCCCGCACTTCCTTAAGCCGTACCTGATCGCCGTTGATGTGGTACTCGCTCTCCCCGGAACGGTAAAGCCGCCGCCGGATTTCTATTTCCGGCCTGTCCAGGGGAAGCAGCCCGTTGTCGTTGGCCAGGGTAAGGGCTACTTCCGCCACATTGAGGGGTTTGCGGTTTTCGGAGCCGTTAAAGATGACGTCTTCCATCTTTTCGGCCCGGAGGGTTTTGGCGGCCTGTTCCCCCAGAACCCACTTAACCGCGTCCACCACGTTGGATTTACCGCAGCCGTTGGGCCCCAGGAGGGCGGTAATGCCGTCGGCAAATTCAACCTGGGTACGGTCCGCAAAGGACTTAAAGCCGAAAATATCAAGACGTTTGAGGAACAAAAAACAACTCCGCTCCGCCATATCGCCGGGTGGGCACGCAGGCCCGGGTCCGGGAACCGGGATTTCCAAAGGATGCGCCCAGTATAGCAGAAAAAGGGGGCTTGGGGGAAGGTCGAGGTATCAAAATCCGGTTTACCCACGGACGGATTAACGAATAGGCTAAGCTTCGGGTTTTTAATTTTACCACGGACAGACACAGACCAACACGGATAAAAGCACGGATGTGGAACCAAAAGCCCGTGTTTTTCCGCGTGGTCCGTGGTTGAATTCGGATTCGCTGTGCAAAGGATTGTACCTTTCCCCTAAACTTTGCTATGCTGGCTTTTACATGAAGCTGTTATCCAGGGTCACTACCAAAACGCCGGTTTTCGCAAACGCCTTCGGTACAGCGCCGCTGACGCGGGTTTTCCGCCTTATAGGCCAAACTGTACAAAATGTTGTACCCCCCCCCCCCCCCCCCCCCCCCATGTAGCGTAGTTTACTCTCTTTTTGCCGCAGGTACACCATATATAGCGTCCGTGGCTTTTACCCCGAAGGGGGGTTCTTTCAACCCGGAGGCTCCGGTTTTTAATGGAGCGGTTCCGGCTTTCAAGTCAAAAGTCACGGATTCCAACCCAAAATCCACGGATTCCAACCCAAAAGCCGCGGATTCCAACCCAAAAGCCGCGGATTTTAACCCAAAAGCCGCGGATTCCAACCCAAAATCCGCGGATTCCAAGTCAAAAGTCGTGGATTCTAACCCAAAATCCACGGATTCCAAGTCAAAAGTCGCGGATTTTAACCCAAAAGTCGCGGATTCCAACCGGGAAATTCCGGCTTTTAACATAACCAGCATAAACAGTATTGTCCAGGGAGGAGCGTGTGAGTGACTGGCTGCCCGCGGCCCGTTCGGAAATTCTGGCGATGTGCCGGAACTGGCTGAGCTGCATGACCGCGGAACGGCGGTCCCCGCGTGGTAAGGGTCCAGCTGGGGCCCATACCGCCTAAAGCAGGGGGAAATGAAACACGAACCCTGCGAACAGAGTGGTTCGGGGTTATGTACCGGCAGGAGGAACGAATGAAAGGATTAACGAAGGGACTGCTCTTTTGCTTTCTTGGCATCTGTGTTGCGGCCGCCGTCTTTGCGGCCTGCCGGAATCCCTGGATACCCTCTCTGGATAAAGACAAGGGCGGCGGATTGGAAGACGGCGGCCTTCCGGCCCTGACCGGCGCGGTATCGATCACCGGGACGCCCGACGTGGGCGAAACCCTGACGGCGGACACCACATCCCTGGGCGGCAGCGGGGCTATCGGTTATCGGTGGGGGAGAGGCGACGCCCCGGCGGGGCCCTTTACGGACATAGCCTCCGCCACGGCCGCGGCCTACATCCTGACCGCCGCCGACAACGGGAAGTATATCGTCGTCACGGTAACCAGGGCGGGCTACAGCGGCAGCGCCGGTTCCGGCTCCGGCCTGGGGCCGGTGGGGCTTCCCGCCCTGGCCGGGACGGTGTCGATCACCCAGACGGGCCAGACCCTGACGGCGGACACCACATCCCTGGGCGGCAGCGGGACCATCGGTTACCAATGGAAGCGGGGGACCTCGTCCCCTTTACGAACATAAGCACCGCCGCGGACTACCCCCTAACCGCCGCCGACAAGGATATGTACATCGTCGTCACGGTGACCAGGGCGGACAACAGCGGCAGCGTCACCAGCTCCGCCACAGGACCGGTGACGCTCCCCGCCCTGAGCGGCCCGGTGACGATCGGCGGTACCCACGACGCGGGCGCCACCCTAACGGCGAATACCGGTTCGCTGAACGGCAGCGGGGCCTTCATTTACCAGTGGTGGGTGGGGTATTACGGCAGCACTACGCCCACTGATCTCATCCCTGGGGCCACGGCCTTAATGTACACCGTGGAACCCGCCTACTACGGGGAGAACATCTTCGTCACGGTAACCAGGGCGAATAACAGCGGCAGCGTCACTTCCTCTCACCATGTGATCTTTGACCCCATATGATCTTTGACTAGTAAGGGTAAGCGGCGGTTCTGGCTGATGGGCGGAAAGCGGGACAGGACCGGGAATGACCGTACTGCCCCGGCTATTGACAGGGCGGAGGGGGAGGACATATAGTATAATTCGTGAATAAAACGGCTCTAATTGTCACCGACGACGCGGAAAGTACCCGGAAAATGGCCGCAATGATTGCCGCGTCCCTGGCGGACTGGAAGGTAACGGTCGTAACGGCCGGTGATTTTGAGGGGACCCGTCTCCTGCCCGCGGCCCTGTGTTTTTTGGGAGCGGGAACACCCAATCCGCCGTCCTTTGCCTACCTGGAAACCATGCTCGGTCATATTAATCTGGCGGGACGGGTTTTTGCGTTCTTTGCCGGTTCCCCCCAGGCCGCCGAGTATCTTCGCCGGATAACCCGGGACTCGGAGGCGTCGCTGTATCCCGATCCTTTTTTGGGGGAAGGGGACATCGGCGGCTGGGCCGGAAAAGCCGCCGCCCTGTCCGCGCAAAAGGGGTAATCCATGGCTTTTGATCTTGACAAGTATATCCGCAAGGTTCCCGATTTCCCCAAAAAGGGGATTCTTTTTTATGATATTACCAGTGTCCTGGCGTCGCCGGAAGCCTTCGGCTACTGCGTCGAGGCCATGGTGGATCTGTACAGCAAAAAAAATATCGACGCGGTGGCGGCCATAGAGGCCAGGGGCTTTGTTTTTGCCGCTCCCTTTGCGGTCCGCATGGGGATACCCCTGCTTCTGATCCGGAAAAAGGGGAAACTTCCCGGCATCACCCTGTCAAAAAAGTACGATCTGGAATACGCCCAGGCGGAAATAGAAATCCACCGGGAGGATGTGCCGGAGGGCAAACGGGTCCTGCTGCTGGATGATCTTATTGCCACCGGGGGCACCCTGAACGCCGCCAGGGCGCTGCTGGAAGCCGGCGGGGCCCTGGTGCCGGAAATCTTCGGCGTGGTGGGATTGTCCTTCTTCCCCTATGAAAAAGTGCTCGCCCCCACTCCTATCACCACCCTTGTCCAGTATCACAGCGAATAGGACTACCGGAAGACCATGAACATTACCCTGACTCATTACCATCTGCGGCCCGGCGGCGTTACCCAGGTTATACTGCACCAGGCCAGGGCCCTCATGGAAGCGGGGGAGGATGTGCTGGTCCTGAGCGGGGAAGCCCCCGTCCAGGGGGATGAATGGGAAGGCATCCCCGTCACGGTAGTACCCGGCCTCCACTACGACCGTTTCCGCCGGGACATGGACGGCGCGGCAACCACTCGCCAAAATCAGGCATGGCAGGGCGCCATGGATGGCGCTGTGACCACTGCCTGTCCGTCTTTGACGGACAGGGTGGAGTTTGCCGCAGGCAAACTCCAACGCCAAAATCCGGCACAGAAGCCGGATTTTGGCGCCCTGGCCCTGGAAATGGAACGGGCGATCCGTTCCCGCTGGCGGAGGAGGGCGGATATTGTCCATGTTCACAATCCCCTGATCCGGAAGAACAGCCTGCTTTCCGGCGCCCTCTTCGCCCTGGCCGGAACCATGCCCCTGTTCCTGCAAAACCACGACCTGGCGGAGGACTTTCGCCCCGATGTGTACAGCCCGGAACCATATCCGGAAAACTGCCACTACGGGGTAATCAACAGCAGGGATTACCGATTTTTGCGGGAGGCGGGGCTCAAAAGCGAAGGGCTCCATCTGCTTCCCAACGAGGTACGAACCCTGACCGTTTCTCCCGGGCTGCCCAGGACCCGGTATCTGTACCCGGTCCGGGGAATCAGGCGAAAAAATATCGGGGAGCTGCTGCTCTTTTCCCTGTTTTGTAAACCCTTCCGCAGCACCAGCGGCCCGGGTTCTGCGGTTTCCCGGCAGGACGTGACGGCGGCCCTGACCCAGCCCCCTACCACCGAACAGGACGCGCCGGTATACCGCCGCTGGAAAGCGCTGGCGGGGGAACTGGATCTGCCCGCGGAATTTGAAACGGGGCTGGGGGTTCCCTTCGCGGACGTCATGGGTACCGCCCTGGCGGTGATTACGACGTCGATCAAGGAAGGATTCGGTTTTTCCTTTCTGGAACCCTGGACCGCGGATCTCGCGGTCACGGGAAGGCGCATAGACTATGTCTGCCGGGACTTTGAAGAAGCGGGGCTCCGTTTTGATTCCCTGTATACCGGCCTGAATATCCCCGCGGACTACGCGGAACCGGATCGGCTGCGGGAAAAAGCGGAAGAAGCCCTCGCCAGGGTATACAGGGCCTTTGGTTCCCCGCTCCCCGCTTCGGTCCCCGGCGCCCTGGACGCGGTTTTTTCCTGCCGGGATACGTTTGACTTCGGAACCATGGATGAGGAGCAGCAGGAACGGATCCTCCGCCTGGCCGCGGAAGATAAGCTTATCCGTAACCGGATTAAACAGGCCAATCCCTTTCTTCAAACCCTGGAAGACTGGCGGAGCGATCCCGATGTAACCGGCGCCAACCGCGAAGCGGTTCTTACGGCCTATTCCAGGGAAAAAATTCTTCAGACCCTGTACGCGGCATACCAAAAGGTTCCGACCCCGGTGGTTCAGCGCATTGACCGTTCAAAACTGCTTGAATTGTACCTGGATCCCGCCCGGCTTTCCCTGATAGGCATCAGCCGTGAATGAACGGGACCTCTTTATAAAGCTTATCCGGGAATTGTCTTTCCCGCTGGAAGCCCTTCCGGTCCGGCTGGAAAGCGAATGGGAAGCGCTGGTCCCCGGATCGGGATCCGGCAAAAAGCCGGTTCTTGCGGGGATACGGGCGGTCCTTTTTGACCTCTACGGCACGCTTTTTATTTCCGCCGCTGGGGAGATTGCCGCGGACCCTGAATCGGCCGCCGGGGAAGACGGGGTAAAGCCTAAAGGCTTTACCTTGGATGGCGCTGTGGCCACTCGCCAAAATCCGGCACGGATGCCGGTGCCGAAGGGCGCCATGGAAACCTATTTCCGGCAGGCGGTCGGGGAGCGCCACAGGGCGGCCCGGGACGCGGGTACAGCCTGGCCCGAGGTAGCGGTAGAGGAGATATGGGCGGAATACCGGGGCGTCTTTCCCGGCGGGAAAACCGGCATGGGTCCCCGGGAACTGGCCTTGCGGTATGAACTGGCGGTAAATCCCGTATACCCCATGCCCCATGCCCTGAAAACCCTGACCGCGCTGGCCCGCCGGGGTTTGACCCTGGGGATTATCTCCAACGCGCAGTTTTTTTCTTCCCTTCTTTTCGACGCTTTTTTTGACGCCCCGCCGGAAAAACTCGGCTTTGACCCGGACCTTCTGATCTATTCCTTTCGGGAAGGCGAAGCCAAGCCCTCTTCCCGGCTTTTTGCAAAAGCCCGGGAACTTCTGGCCCGCCGGGGTATCGGAGCGGAAGAAACCCTCTATGCCGGCAACGATATGCGGAACGACATTATCCCCGCGGCGGATGCGGGCTTTGCCACCGCCCTTTTTGCGGGAGACCGCCGTTCCCTCAGGCTCCGGCAGGACGATCCGGCCTGCGCCGGCCGCCGGCCCCTTCTGGTATTGAAAGATTTACAAGAGCTCCTCCCGGACCGATAATAAAAGCGTCATGTTTTCAAAAGAAATGTTCCGGTTTTTGATACAGGTTATCACATCCTGGCAAATCATTGTGGCCGCGCTTGTTCTGATCATCTATTTTACCCTGGTTTCCTATGTGGCCCGGCTTTACCATGAGCCCCATTCAAGCTTTTCCTTTGATTCAAAGCCCCGGAAAACCAAAAAAGCCAAAAAAGAAAAACCCTCCTCCGAAATAACGGAAGCCATTGAAGGCAGCGACAGCGACGATCTGGGCCTGGAAGAATAAATCTTTCCCCCTGGGGACCGGGGGCTCGGGTCCCGGGTCCCGACTGGGGGGATTTAAAGCGAATACCGCTTAAATCCCCTTCGGGGCAGGTGGGATTTAAAGTGAATGCACTTTAAATTCGGCTTCATCGGGTCCAAGTGGGGTTTAAGGCGAATGCCGCTTAAATCCACTCCTTCGGCCGGATCAGGGCGTTGATTTAAGGCGAATGCACTTTAAATCTGGCTTCATCAGGTCCAAGTGGAATTTAAGGCGAATGCCGCTTAAATCCACTCCTTCGGTCGGATCAGGGCGTTGATTTAAAACGAATTCCGGATACTACCCCGAAAAAATTCTCCCATTAACAAGCGGAACGTTTCTCTGTGCCATATAAGGGTGTGGAGGCGCCTTGTGACGGATCCTTTAACCGGCGCGGTACAGCAGCTTTTCGGGTTGCCCTACCTGTTCCCCTATCAACGGCTGGTCGTGGCAAACCTTATTGAAGCCGCTGAGGCTGCGGGCATCCCCATTCTCTGGCCCGCGGAAAAATCCGGCGGCGGTCCGTCCGGGGAATGTACTCTTCCCCGGACGGAAACCGCGGACGCGGAACCTGCGCCGGAAACGGAGAATGACCGTTCCGGCCTGGGCCGGCAGCTGGTGATCCTCCCCACAGGGGCGGGAAAATCCCTTTGCTTTCAGCTTCCCGCCATGCTGATGAAGGGGCCCACCCTGGTTATCTATCCGATCCTGTCACTGATGGCGGATCAGGAACGGCGCTTGCGGGAACGGGGCTTTTCTCCGGTTCTCCTTCGGGGAGGCCAGAGCCCCGAAGAACGGGAGGCGGCCTGGAAATGCATAAAGAGTGGCCACAGTAAATTCATTATTGCCAACCCCGAGGTGCTTTTAAGCTCCCGGGTACAGGAAAAACTTCCCGGACTGAAAATCGTGCATACGGTGATCGACGAAGCCCACTGCGTCAGCGAGTGGGGCGAAAGTTTTCGTCCCGCATACCTGGAGATCGCCAAAATCCTGGAAAAGGTACGCTCCCCGCTGGTAACGGCCTTTACCGCCACCGCCTCCGCTCCGGTACTGGAAAAGATAGAGCGGTACATTTTCGGCGCCGTTCCCGGTGACGGCGTTACCAGTAACGGTGTTTCCGGTAACGCGGCCGGCGGCGGCTGCTACCGGATCATCGGCAACCCTGACCGGCCCAATATTGAATACCGGGCGCAGGGCTGCATACTTCGGGACCTGGCGGTACGGGATCTTCTGCTTGCCAATGAGCGGCCCGCCATTGTGTTCTGCTCTTCCCGGCAGGGAACGGAAAAGCTTGCCCGTTATCTGCGGAACCGTCTGGCGGAACAAAAGATACCCTGGGCGGGAAAGATACGTTTTTACCACGCGGGCCTTAGCAGGGAAGAAAAAAAGGATGTGGAGGAGTGGTACCTCTACAGCGACGGAGTGCTGGTCAGTACCTGCGCGTTCGGTCTGGGGGTGGACAAGGCCGACATCCGTACGGTGATACACCGGGACTGCCCCCCTTCGGTAGAAGCGTACCTCCAGGAATCGGGGAGGGCGGGCCGGGACGGAAAGCAGTCCCGGGCCGTCCTGCTCTGGGGGCCCGGCGACGAGGCCCGGCTTGGCCGGATCCGCTCCCCGGAAGAACGGCGGCGTATACAACAGCTCTTTGACTATGCCCGGGAAGGGGCGCGGTGCCGCCGGGAAACGCTGCTTGCCCTGCTGAACTACGAAGGAAGCGGTCCCCCGGCAAAACCCGAAAACCGATGCTGCGATGTTTGCTCCGGCGCAAGCAACCCCCTGCTCCGGGAGGAGCGGAGCCTGACGGACTTTTTCCGCAGGAACCGCCGCTGTTATACCCTGGAAGAGGCCGCCGCGATCCTCTCCGGCGCGGAGACGGTCCGCTGGTCCGAGGACGAAGCGAAGGAAGCGGTCCGCTGGTTGCTGCAAAAAAGGGCCCTCAAAAAACTTGAAGGCCCCCTCTGGAAACACAAAATCATTCCGGCGCGATTAAATCATAGACGCCGTTGAATCATCGTTAAAAGGAATAACCCACCATGGTAATCAGCGCCATCTTCATGGGATCGGGATTGTCGTTCATCGAAAAAATATTGTACTGGAATCCCATTCCTCCGTAGAGACCGGGCACTTTGGCGGTGGTAAACTTTAAGCCCCCCTGTACCGCCATGGCCAGGGGAAAACCGGTGGCCATGGAATCCTGATCTTTATAGTCATCCCAGGCTTTGTCATGCTGAAAATCCATGCCGATATTGACATAGGGCATCAGGGCGATGTTTTTTATGGGGATGGTTCCCTGGATCTGCCCGAAGACGCCGAAAGCCCAGAAATCAGAACCGGCAAAATAGAACCGGGCTCCCAAATACCGCATAAAATTGGCCGACACATAGAGGGCATGCCCCTTTTCAAAGAGATAGGCATAACCGGCCTCTATGTTAAAATCACTGTCGGTCCTTAGATTTTCCGCGGTCTTCTTTTCCTTTTCTTTTTTTTCAATCAGGGTTTTGTCGCCGGATGCAACTTCGCCGAAGGTCCTGATCCGCCAGTTGCCGTATTCCCGGACCCACCGGGAACTAAAGTCCTTATTGTTCACGGTAAAGATAACGGTGTATTCTTCACCCCCGCCGCTGACGTCCTTTAAGGCCGCCCTGATAGCACCCTGGCCCCGGATGCTGTTTTCAATGGTCCAGGCTACGGCATACCCCATGGCGCCCACCACGCTGTCCTCGCATTTTTCGATAAAGCCCTGCTGAACGGTACGGTTCGCCCTTCCGAACAGTTCCGATATGGCGTATTCGGCGTTTTCCCCCACGCAGGCGGAAGAAAGAAAGCCGGCGATGTGGGGATATACCGCCTTGTTTACTCCCAGGCCTTCTACAAATTTGGAGAGCCGCTCGTCCAGGGCTGCCCGCCAGGTATCGGGCCGGGGATTTAACGCCGAGCCGATAAAGGCCTGAACGGTGTTTGCCGGGATGGCATAATTCGTCGCCTGCCGCCAGAGGGCGCTTAAGGTATTAACCCCCGCCACCGCGTATCCCGCCGGGGCGTTTCTCTGGGCCACCAGGAGGGGACCGCCGGAATTGCCCGGATCAACCTGGGCGGTGTGCTGAATGAAAGGCCCCATCAGGGTTTCGTCGTCGATACTTTTGGGAAACCGGGCAATGGCGTTAGACACCATTCCCCTGCCGAACTGCCAGAGCGGCGTTACCCCCAGACCGGGAAAGCCCGCGGAGTACACGTCCTCCCCTTCCTGTATGGACCGGGAGAGGAAACTTAACGCCCCGGCCGGTTTATCCCCCGGAGCAAAGGCCAAAAGGGCCAGGTCCTGTTCCTCATCGTCGGCAATAATTTTAAGGTTGTCGATTTTTCTTTTAAAGCCGTCCTGCCGTTCAAAGGTGATGGAAAGGGAATATGCCTGGGCAACCACATGGTGATTGGTGACGATGTAAAAGTTTCCCCTGACGTCGCTGACCACAAAACCCGAACCGGTATCCCCCTTAAGGAACAGATCAACGGCCTTCACGGCGTCGGCCTCTCCCCGTTTGTCAAGATCGGTCTTCATCTTTTCAAAGTAGGCCACAATGTCCGGATGATAGCTCTGGTTGATAAGTCCCACATAGTCCCGCAGGGCCCCCGCGGACTGTGAAAATGCGGCACAGCACACAGTCACCAAAACAACAAACAACATAGCGCGACGGCTCATATATCCTCCGTAATAATGCCGGATGATTCTACCCGGCTAAAACTCCCCAAGTTTCCAGCTCTTTAGTATTTTACCCGCATCGGCGCCTCCAGGGCTGGCGGTTTGTGACGCATACCCCCAGACTGCCACTCCGTATTCGGTATTCTTGAAAAGACCCAGGGATTTTGTATAAACGGCAACGGTATATTCTTTTTCAGCTTCGAAATTAAATCGTAGTTCTATATTATCGGCTTTGATGCTGACCGAATAATTGCCCTGAGAGACATAAGCTCTCAGATTAAACTGGATTGTCGTTTCCCCCGCAGGCAGGGTAATTTTATTTATCCGGTATTTCCCCTTGGGATACCACGAGTCCTCAACGCCAATACCGTTGTACTCCAGCACGTGAATCGTATCGCTGAACACAACCAGGGCGTTCTGTTCGACGGGAAGCGACTCGTCGTAGATAATTTTACCCGCCGACAGCTGCCTGGCTATTGACGAACAGCCGGAGAACAGCAACGCAGTACAAAGAACGACCGCCACTCCGGCGCAGTTTTTCACCATGTTTTTCATAGTTTTATCTTAATCCTCCTTCTTTTGGTTACGCCGGGTTTCATTCCAGAACCGTTTTTCCCGGTTCCGGAAACGGAAAGAAATCCATATCTTCAGTCTTTGTTTTTACTTCCAGATTCCACAACAGAATTCCCGGCTTGCCGTTTCGGGTCCCTCCCTGAATCGAATATCTGTCACCGGCTTTAAAATTCCAGACAAAAGCACTGCTGCCGTTTAAAAGTACACCGGTGGTATCAAACCTGGCGAGATCCACGGTAAAAGCGGCTGGGCCGGGCGGCAGAAAAACCAGCGGTTTCTTGCCCCATTCCACGGGGATTCCGTTGTAGCTTGTCACGGTTAAACCCGGGGCAAAGAACGCCAATTCAACGCTTTCTTCCCGGGGCAGATTTTCATCCCAATACACGATATTTTGAGTAAAGTTTTCGGCTTTGACGGGATAAGAAAAGCAGGAAGTAAAAAGGAGCGCTAAAACAACGCCCGCTGCCAGGACGGTAAGAATATTGCGCAAAAGCCGGCTTTGAATGCAAAATGCCTTGTCACGGCATGTAACCATAGGGAACCTCCTTTAAAGTTACGGAACTGTTTTTTTATAGTATATTTGGAGGCATGTTGTCAAGCAGGCAGACAGTAGCGGCGAAAGCCTGTTCGCCGCGGTCTTTATTCCCCAAGTTTTAAAAGCCGCCGGCAGGCTTCTTCCACATCGGCGCGGTGGCCGAAGGCGGAAAAACGGATAAACGACCGGCCCGAGGGGCCAAAGCCCGCGCCGGGGGTGGTGACTACCCGGCACTTTTCCAGGATTTCGGCAAACACCTCCCAGCTGTCCCGGCCGGGGAAGCGGGCCCAGACATAGGGTGAATTGTCCCCCCCTACGCAGGAAATCCCCAGCTTTGTAAGGGCATGGCGGATTAATTCCGCGTTGCCCAGATAAAAATCGCAGAGCCTTCTGATTTCTTCCAGGCCCGTACCGCTTAACGCCGCAAGCGCCCCCTCTTGGGCGATGTTGGACGCGCCGTTAAAGATCGTGCCCATAACGCGGCTCCAGTCGGCGTTGACGCTTTCGCCCCCGGAGTACCGCAGTTCTTTGGGGACCACGGTCCACCCCAGCCGTACGCCGGTAAAACCCGCGGGTTTAGAAAAGGAATTCACCTCAATAGCGCACTCCCGGGCCCCATCAACGGAAAAGATTGTTTTGGGCAGCGCCGGGTCTCGGATATATTCGGCATAGGCCGCGTCAAAGACAATGACGCAGCCCTTTTCCCGGGCCGCGGCCACCAGCGCTTCCAGCTGCGGCCGGGCGGCCGCCGCTCCGGTGGGATTGTTAGGCGAACAAAAATAAAAAAGCGAATTTTCGGGCAGCAGCGACAGATCGGGAAAGTAGCCGTTTTCCGCGGTACAGGGCAGGTAGCTGATGCCGCTGTACCCCTCCCCGGTCCAGGAACCGGCCGCGCCTGTCAGCACCGAACCGTCCACATAAACCGGGTAAGAAGGATCCTGGACCGCTACTTTTGTTTCCGCCCCAAAGAGGAGCTGGAGCCGGCCTATGTCGCACTTGGCGCCGTCGGAAATAAAAATCTCGTCCGCGCCAAAGGGCTTCCCCGGAATAGGGTAAAATACCCCGGAAATTTTCTCCCGCAGTTCCAAAAGCCCCTCGTCCTGGTAGCCGGAATAGCCTTCCACCGTGCCGAGTTTCCGCGCTCCCTCGGTCAGCCCCGCGTCAATGTGGGGGAGGATGGGCTCGGTGGTGTTTCCCACGCCCAGACTGATGATCCGGGTTTCGGGTCTGGCCGGATCTTCGGGGTGGGCCGCGGCAAATTCCCTGCGCCGCCGGGCGATTTCCGGAAAAAGATAACCCGCCTTCAGGGCGGCCAGGCGGGGATTGCGCTTAACCATGATCACCTCTTAAAGTTGTCCAGCGTCGTTTTGTCCAGCGTGCTAAAGTAATCGCCCGCTGTTTCCGGCCGGCGAATCTGGACAATGGTTCCGCCGCTTTGGAGCAAAAGCTCACCGCAGCGGAGCTTGCCGTTATAGTTAAAGCCCATGGCCCTGCCGTGGGCGCCGGCATCGTGGATGATCACAAAATCACCCATGTCGATTTTTGGAAGCCTCCGCTGGACAGCAAATTTGTCGTTATTTTCGCAGAGGCTACCCACCACGTCGAAGGTTTCCGTCGGGGGGGCGTTTTCCTTTCCCGCCACGGTAATGTGGTGGTAGGCGCCGTAGAGGGCGGGGCGCATCAAATCGGCCATCGAAGCGTCCAAGCCGATATACTCCCGGTAAATGCTTTTACGGTGAATCGCCCGGGTTACCAGCCAGCCGCAGGGACCCGTCACCGCCCGCCCCCATTCAATGCGGATCCCCAGGGGGCTTAAGCCCGCGGGGACGACGATCTTCCGGTATGCGTCCTCAATGCCCCGGGCCAGTTCCCGGTAATCCACCCCCCGGTCTTCGGGCCTGTAGGGAATTCCCACGCCGCCGCCGAGGTTGGCAAATTCGATCCGGACGCCGGTTTTTTCCTTTATTTCCACCGCCAGTTCAAAAAGCATCCGGGCGGTTTCCACGTGGTAGGCCAGGGAAAGTTCGTTAGACGCTACCATGGCGTGAAGGCCGCAACGGCGGGCGCCCTTTTCCGCCAGCAGGGGATAGGCTTTAAGAATCTGCTCCCGGGTAAAGCCGTACTTTGCTTCTTCGGGCTTGCCGATGATCGCGTTGCCCGATTTCAGGGGGCCCGGATTGTAGCGGCAGGAGATCAGGTCCGGTATGCCCGCATGGCGTTCCAGATAATCGATGTGGGTAAAATCATCCAGGTTGATCACCGCTCCCAAATCCCGGGCCGCCCGGTATTCCCCTGCGGGGGTTTCGTTGGAGGTGAACATGATCTTTTCGCCGCGGATGCCGGCCATCTCCGCCAGGAGCAGTTCCGTATGGCTGGAGCAGTCCGCCCCGAACCCTTCCCCCGCCAGGATCTTTAAAATAAAGGGATTGGGCAGGGCCTTAACGGCAAAATGCTCGATAAATCCGGGAAAGGCCCCGAAGGCCCTGTTGATTTCCCCGGCGTTTTTCCGAATCCCCCCTTCGTCGTACAGATAGAAAGGAGTGGGATACCGGAGCGCCAGTTCCTCCAGCTGTTCCTTTGAGAGGGGGAATGTTTTTTCGGTCATGGTTTTTTCGGTCACGATAGATAGCCCTTGTAGGTTAAAAGTTCCGCATTCAGGATACCGCCCCCGGCGGCGCCCCTGACGGTGTTATGCGAAAGCCCGGTAAAGCGGAGATCGAATACGGGGCAGGGCCGGATGCGGCCCACGGTGACGGCCATACCCCCGCCCGCGTCCCGGTCCTTCCGGGGCTGGGGCCGGTCCGCTTCTTCCCGGAGGATAATCGGCCGCAGAGGCGCCGTGGGGAAATTTTCTTCCTGGGGCAGGGCGCGGAAATCGGCCCAGATCCTTTTTACTTCATCAATGGAAGGTTTTTTTGCCCCGAATTCCAGGCTGACGCAGGCGGTATGGCCATCGCTTACCGGCACCCGGTTACAGTGGGCGCTGATCTTCGGCTCCGCCGCGTTGATGAACGCCCCGTCCCCGATCGAGCCGAAGATCTTGAGGGGTTCCTGTTCGGATTTTTCTTCCTCCCCCCCGATATAGGGTACCAGGTTGTCGATCATGTCCCAGCTGGGGACTCCCGGATACCCCGCGCCGGAAACGGCCTGCATGGTGGTTACCGAAAGCCGTTTTATCTCGTAGCCCTCCCAGATCAGCGCCCAGAGGGGGGTGGTATAGCTTTGGATGGAGCAGTTGGGCTTTACCACGATAAAGCCCTTGTCCCAGCCCCGGTTTTTCCGCTGGAGGGGAATAATATCCGCGTGGTGGGGATTGACTTCGGCAATGAGCATGGGCACGTCGCCGGTCCAGCGGTGGGCCGACGCATTGGAAACCACGGGAATCCCCGCCGCGGCATAGGCTTCCTCAAGGTTTTTAATGTCCTCCTTGCCCATTTCCAGGGCGGAGAATACAAAGGAACAGCGGCCCCCGTTGCGGGCGGCCAGGGCTTTGGAAACATCGTTGGCGTCTTCGACGATAAGGCTCCCTACCCCCGGCCCCCAGCCCCCGTCTGTTGACAGGTTCAAAGAACCGTCAACATGCCAGCGGCCCGCCACCGCCCCGCTGTAGGGTTTACCGGCGCTGCGGGGGGAGGCGGCGACATACGCCACCCGGAACCAGGGATGATCCGACAGGAGGCGCACATACTTTTGTCCCACCATGCCGGTGGCCCCCAGGATTCCTACGGGTATCTTTTCCATAAGAGGCATTGTAAAGAAAAACGGAAGGGCTTACAAGATTACGCATTGCCCCACGTTAAATCTTACCCTGGTTTTGACTTATCGCAGACGGCCAGTATATCCGGCCGGGCGGCCGCCCTGTCCGGGGTCCCTATCCGCGTTTCCTGAACATCCCCAGCACCGCCTTGAGCTGTTTGTCTCCGGTAAGGGCGAGCAGCGTCACACCGGCGGCGGCAAAGATAACGCCTTCTACCGCCAGGGGAAGGCCGTAGCGAATAACGCGGCCGCCGTTCATTTCCGCAAAGCGGGCGTTCAGGTGCGGCCCCAAAAAAACCACCGGGGCTGCGGCGATGCAGGAAAAAACGATCAGCTTAAGGGCATACAACAGGGCCGGTCCCAGGGCTCTGCCCACGGAGATGTTGGGGTTGCGGCCCAGGAACGCCAGGAGCAGCGCCGTGTTGGCGGCGCTGGCAACGGTCAGGGCCAGGGCTACGCCCGAACCTTTCAGGGGGCCGGCCAGGGATGCCGCCAGCGCGATGTTTACCCCAAAGGAAAGGATCCCAGCCAGGGTAGGAGACCGGGAATCGCTTTGGGCATAAAAGGCCGGGGCAAGGATGCGGTTGAGGGCAATAAACAAAAGCCCCGGCATGTGGAAGACAAAGGCGGCGTAGGTTAGGGCCACCGATTTTTCGTTAAAGCTCCGGGTCTGGAAGAGGAGGCGGATCAGGTTTTCCCCCTGGGCAAGGAAGAAAAACGTAATCGGTATGGTGATCAGGGCGATGATGTCCATGGCCTGGTTCAGGCGGTAGTTGTAGTCCTGCCAGCGGCCGGACTTGGCGTGTTCCGCCAGGTCCGGAAGCAGTACCGTGCCGATAGACACCGCAAAGACCCCCAGGATCAGTTCCTGTAGCCGGAGCGAATATTGCAGGCTTGATACAATGCCTTCTCCGGCGTTTCCCGCCAGCGCCGTGGATACCAGATCGTTAAGCTGGTAGGCCGCCATGCCGATGATCGTAGGCCCGATAAGCCGGCATACCGCTTTGGTGCCGGGGTTCCTGAGCGCCCGGCGGATGCCGGTAAAAAAGAAACGGAACCCCCTCTTCCACACAAAGGGAAACTGTATCGCCGCCTCAAGAAAACCGCCGATGATGATTCCCGCCGCCATGGCCCTGGCCGGATTTTTTGTCAGAGGCGAAAGGGCATAGGCGCAGGCGATTGTTACCACATTAAGGAATATCGGCGCCAGGCCCGAGGGAGCAAAAATATGAACGCTGTTCAGGATGCCCTGGAACAGCGCGGCGATGGAAATGAAGGCCAGAAAGGGAAACATGATCCGGGTAAGAAGCACCGTTTCCTCCTGGGCTTCCATTCCGAAAAACGGAATAAGCAGGGGACAGAGCAGCATCCCCAGCGCCACCGCGAGGCTTACAAAAAAACTAAGAAAGGTAAACACGCAGGAAATAAACTCCCCGGTCTTTGCCTTGTCCCCTTCCAGCAAATATTCCTTGAGGGTGGGAATAAAGGCCACCGCGATGGACCCTTCGGCAAAGAGGCGGCGAAACAGATTGGGGATCATAAAGGCCACGGAAAAGGCGTCGGAAAGGACGCTGGTTCCCAGGAGCGCGGCTTTGGTCATTTCCCGGAGCAGTCCCAGAACCCGGGAGGCCAGGGTTAAAAGCGAAAGCGTCGTCCCCGATCGCAGCAGGGAGCGCTTTTGTTTTACTTCGCCCATAATCCCGTCATATCCTGGGGCCGGTTGGTAATAATTCCCGCGCAGCCTGCGTTGATAAGCTTTTCCGCCAGCGGAAGATCGTCCACGGTCCAGGGGACCACCGGACGGCCCTCCAGTTTAAAGCGGAACATCGAAAAAGCGTTAACCTGTTTGCAAACGGGTTTAAGGTAATCGCAGCCCGCCGGTATCCGCCCAAGGCCATAGCGGAGCACCGGGGGAACTTCCCTGTCGGCGCTCCAGATCACCGCAGTGGGAATATCCGGGGTTTCGCGTAACGCCCTCCGCCCGGCGCCCGCTTTCCGTTTTTGTCCATTCCGTATTTCGTACCAGGCCTTTTTAAAAGTCCGGAGAGCAAAGGGATTAAAAGAAGAAACGGTTACCGCGGAACTGATGGTCCCGCCCAGGGCTTTGAGTTTTTCCGCAAGAAGTCCGGGCAGGGAGTCGTTTTTTGTTTTCCGGGATTTTAACTCGATGTCCACATACATGGCGGGGCAGAATTCTTCCAGTACGTCCTCCAGAAGGGGCGGCCGTTCGCTGGACCATGGGGAGCCGAAAAAGGAACCCACGTCGATGCGGCGAATTTCATCGTAGCTCAGTTCTTCCAGCAGCCTGCCGCCTCCGTTGTTGTCCGGCGGGGCGGTCCGTTTAAAGGTATCGTCGTGGGCTACGGCGAGCTTTCCGTCCAGGGTGGCGTGGATGTCCAGTTCTATGCCGGGGACGCCGAAGTCCCGGGCTTTTTTATACGCCGCCATGGTATTTTCCGGCGCCAGGGAAGAACAGCCCCGGTGGGCAAAGACCAGGGGCCGCTGCCGGAGCCCGGCGGGCGGCCCGTACTCCCGGTCCGGGCCGCCGCCTGCTTCCGGCTGTCCGGCGGAATATGCCGGCAGCAGCGGCGCGCGGCTCACGGAGTGTTCCCCGCTGTACCCGCGAGTTTTGCCTTCATCGCCGCCAGGGCCTTATCGGCGGCGGCGTTTTTTTCAAGGCCGGAGAAAATTTTCTCCTGTTTCAGGTTATCTTCGTCACCGGGATTAAGACCAGCGGCGATAAGTATTTCCTGCATCAGCACATCGGGATCAACGGAACGTTCCCGGGCGGCCAGGCCGGGAAGCTGGGCCGTCATTTTTTTCACCTGGGTTTTAAGGATCGCCGTTTCGGCTTTAAGGGATGCAAGGGTATTGTTCGTTTCCGCGGCCCGGCGTTCCGCCTCAAGGGCCAAATCCGGTTCCCCGCCGGAATGGGCCAGATCAATTCGTTTCCGCCATTTGCCCGCTTCCGCTTCCAGATGGGCGATCTCCTTTTCGTTCAGTTTGATGGTGGCAAGGAACCCGAAGATATATTCCTTCGCGGCGGCGGGGGTCATGCCGGTGACATCATCTATGGGTTTTTCCGGCGGGGAACCTTTGTTCGCCGCCTGCCCGGCGGAGTAGACCGGGTCCATTACCGCTTCCCCAGAAAGACGGCCCGGACAAGGTTTTCCGCGGCAAAAACCAAATCCCGGCGGCTTTGGCGGATCATGTCGTCCAGGCTGGTTTCGCCGCAGGAAATGGATGCCGCGTAATCGAACAGGCCAAGCAGTTCCGGCAGATCCCCGCCAAGGCCGCCCGAAAGCAGCGCCGCGGGAACCCCGGCGGCATGGCTTTCCCGGGCCACGACGGCGCAGAGTTTGCCGCTTTTAAGGGTCTGGCTGTCGCTCATCCCTTCGCCGGTGATTACCAGATCCGCGCCGGAGATCTTTTCAAAAAAGCCCGCGTGCTTCATCACCAGCATGGCCCCGGATTCTATCTTTGCCCCCAGACAGATCCGCAGCGCGGCCCCGGCGCCGCCGGCGGCGCCGTCCCCGGGCTGTTCCACATCCGGGGCAAGCCCCGCGTCAATCCAGCATTGTCCCAGCCTGGCAAGGCAGTCGTCCAGGACCTGCACCATGGCCGGATCCGCCCCCTTTTGGGGACCAAAAATTGCCGACGCTCCCCGGGGACCCAGCAGGGGATTCGTTACATCGCAGGCTGCCGTAATGGTAGTTTCCTTAAGCCGGGGATTGGCGCCGCTTGAGTCAAACCGCGCCCCCCGGATCAGCGCCTCCGCTCCCGGGCCTACAGGTCTACCCCCTTCGTCGAGCAGCTTAAAACCCAGCGCCGCCAGCATACCCATCCCGCCGTCGTTGGTGGCGCTGCCCCCGATGCCGATGACCAGGTCCCTGGCGCCCGCGTCCAGGGCCGCGGCAATCAGTTCCCCCGTTCCGCGGGTGGTTGCCTGCAGGGGATCGAGCTTTCCCCGGGGGATAAGCTCAATCCCCGATGCGGAAGCCAGGTCCAGGACGGCGATTTTTTCATCATGGATAAGGCCGAACGCGGCAGTTACCGGATCGCCCAGGGGCCCTGTAACCCGGACCTCCACAAAGCGGCCCCCTGCCGCTTCGGTTAAGGCCCTGGCGGTTCCTTCCCCGCCGTCCGCCAGGGGGAGCTTGAGCGCCTCCGCGGGCTTTTTTCCGGCCGCCGCTTCCGCGTTCCGGATACCTTCTTCAATGGCCGCGCAGACCTCGCCCGCGCTCATGTTTCCCTTAAATGAATCCGGGGCGATGATAATTTTCATCCTAGGTTATACTCTAAGGATGGGGGGTAATCTTTTCAAGGTAGCGGCGGCGGCTGTCAGCGGTCATCATTTCCCTGCAAGAGATAGGAGGCTTTAATTTCTCCCACCGCTTCATCAAAGCTGTCCCTTAATTCGTCAAGGTACACATGTATCCGCTTGGTTTGTTTTCCATCCAGGGGATTAGCCATAAAAAGCTGATACGGTTCCACATCAAGAACCGCCGCCAGCTTGGCTATGGTTTCCGGCGATACCCATTTTTTCCGGTTTTCAATATCATTGACAAAATTGTGGGCAAGGCCCGATTTAGCGGAAAGGGCAAGCTGTGAAAGGCCCTTCCGGGTACGAAACAGTCTAAGGTTAGCGCCGAAGATTTTACGGATGTCATCGCCCTTAAAATATTTTGCCATACGGTTTTGTTTAATACCGAATTTAATTTTCTGCAAATAACTGTAAGACGATACTGATAGCTATTGGCTGTTTTTTTGATCCGCCGACGGGATAATCCGTTCCGGGAGAACGGATAAGCGTTCTTTTTTTATATTGAGCATGCCCCATGGATATAGTATACTCATCCCATGCCGGCAAGCCGAAATATTAAGATCAACGCCCCCGGCGATGTTGTCTGCATCGACGAGGCCCTGGATACGAACCTTAAAGAGGGGGAGCTTCTTATCAGGAACGAAGCGTCGCTGATAAGTTCGGGAACGGAACTGTCCCGGGTGTACGGGTTAAAAAAGGGGGTCCGGTATCCGGTCTATCCCGGCTATGCTTCCATAGGAAGGATAGAAGCCGTGAATTTTTCGCAGTCCCCGGCGGCTTCACAGCCGGCAGCTTCACAAGCGGCGGCTTTTGCTCCGGGGGACCGGGTACTGTTCAGCGGTCCCCATCAGGAGCTGCAGGTATACGGCATCCCGGCAATGAGCAGCCTGGGCATGCTGGTTAAACTTGGTCCTGAATATGACTTCTTAAACAGCGTAGATGCAAGCCTGCTCCATCTGGGGCTGGTAGCCCTGAACGGCATTCTTCCGGCGGATCTTAAACTGGGGGATAAGGTCTGCGTCTTCGGCCTTGGGGTGGTGGGCCTCTTGACGGCTTTACTGTACCAGGCCTCCGGCGCGGAAGTTCTGGGCATTGACGCCGTGGAAAACCGGACGGCCCATGCCCGGCAGGCGGGACTGCGGAACGCCCTGCCGGCCGGAGACTGGCAGGAACAGGCCGGGGCGGTAAAGGAATTTTTTGGCCGGGAGGCGGACATTACCGTGGATGCCACAGGCCGTTCCGAGGGGATCATCAGCGCGGTGATGAGCTGCGGCGACTACGGACAGGTCCTGCTGCTGGGCTCTCCCAGGATCGATCATACCTGCAATATAACTCCGGTTTTTAACCGGATCCACATGAAGATGATGACGGTCACCGGCGCCTTTAACGGACGGTATCCGTTCTACAGGAAAGAGGGAAGCCGGGAATCCATAGAGCGGAACATAGCCAGTTTTACGGCGCTCGTAAAAACCGGCGTTATCGAACCTCGGCGGATCATCAGCCATACATTCAGGCCCGAATCGGCCATGGAGGCCTACGCCGGGCTTTTTCATCACCCCGAAACCTATTACTGCGCGGTCTTTGACTGGAAGACCGTTATTTAAACAGGGCCTCCAGTTCCCTGGTGGCATGCCGTTTTACCACCGCCGGAAAATCCGTAGCGGTAAAGGCCCGCAGAAGCCGTATCCCCGCGTCGCTTAAGGGGGGGCCGGAAAAACGGCAGAGATCCTTGGTGCTGGTAGCCGCGGCCATCAAGGCCGCGGGATCCATGGTCGCGTTGTCCGGAGCCAGAAGGTAGGTATAGGCCCTGATGGCGTCTCCCGCGGGATCCACCCCTATGCGGCCAATGGCCTGGCAGCAGGCCTTGAGTATTTCAGGATCTTCATAGGTACCGTTGGGAAACTTGTGGGCAAAAAGCCTGGCAAGAAAAGGAACGGTTTCCCGGGAACCAAGATACCCCAGCTGCCTGATACATTCCGCCCGTTCAAGGATCTGTACCTGGGGACGGACCGGGGAATAGGTGGGGGAAAGGGAAATACCGGCCATCTCCATTAAATAGCCCACATAATCGGGTTCATGGATGCCAATCTGGCCGGACTTGATGGCGGCGTCAATTTCATCGTGCATCAACTGGATAACCAGGGGATCGTAACGACTCTCCCCTACCTTGGCCCAGGTTGAGGGGGGAGGATTTCCCAGACCGTAGGAGCCTTCGGGCATGGGGCCGTACATGGACCGGGGTATGTTCCGTTTCCGTTCTTCTATCCGGTAGGCGTGGAGGAAATGATCCGTACCGCCGGAATACATGTACCCTTCATCGCTGAACGAAGGAATCGCCGCCGCGCCGGTAATGCGGAGGAGCCACAGCATGCTGCCGTCGGACGCCCGGAAACCGGTAGCTCCCCTGGTGGAAAGGACATAAATGCCCCGTTCATCAAACTGCATGGCCGCCCAGTACGGTTCAACGCTGCCGCTGCCCCGTTCCGCAGCAGTTTCATGGCTGTTCCCGGTCCACTCCACCGCTCCGCTGGAAACGGAGATAAGCTGGGTTCTGCCGTCCCGAAGGGTAACGGCGATTTTGTCCTGCCAGCCCGCCGCCGCGGCGGGGGTCTGGCCCAGATTGGGCAGGGGTTCACTCGTCAGGCTTCCGGCAGTTCCCCGGAAAAGCCGTTCCACCGCGCCGGAAGCGTAGAACAGGAAAAAAGCGTCTCTGCCTCTGGAAACTTCCAGGGGAACAATGTGCAGCGGCTTGGAGCTAAGCCGGAATCTTTCGATGACGCTTAAATGGCTTAAAAGGACAAATTCATTGTTGTCCAGTACCATGGCCAGTCCGCCCCGGCGATCCAGCACGGGCTTTACAAAAATGGAACTGCCCAGATCAACGGACCACAGGGAATGACCGGACGCGGTACGGCAGAAAACCCTGGACCCCGCGGGGATAAACAGCCTGCCGTCCCAGCCTATGACAATAGGGGCAGTGATGGGGGTATCCAGCTTCAGTTTCCACAGTTCCCGGCCTATCCGGTTCACGGCAATCACCGTTCCCCCCGCGGTACAAATATAGGTGGTACCTTCCCGGGCCCGGCTGACAAAGGGGGTAAGTTCTTCACCGGCGCTGTAAGTCCACAGCCAGTTGCCAAAACGGCTGTAGGATTTAACATCCCCCTCTTTCAGAACCACCACCACCGATTCCGCCTGGAGGGTAGGAAGGCCGATCACGGTTCCCTTTAAATCCTGTTCCCAGATAGGATCGGCGCTGACCGGCGGTTCCCTGGTTTGGGCCGAAAGAGAAAACGCTGTTCCCGTAAACAGGAGAATACATATTTGGCAGAATTTGATTTTCATACTACCTATAGTATGACAGAATTTCCCGGTACTCCGCAATAGTTCTGGCGTGGACGATTTTTTCCCGGAGCGCCGCACCCCCCGGCATTCCCGGCCGGCCCGCGATACCCTTTGTATAGGCGCAAAACTGCCTGCGCATCTCCAGGCAGGCCCGGGTTTCACCCAGATCCTCCGCCAGCATTTCCAGGTGCCGCAGGCCGGCCCGGAGCCGGGCCGCCCGAAGACGGGCTGCCTGGAGTCCGGTCGTTCCCGGGTCCTCCGGCGGAACCCCCGGCGCTCCCAGCAGGGTTTTTGTCAGGGTAAAAATAAAGGGGTTCCCCATCGCGCCCCGGGCAAACATGACCGCGGCGCAGCCTGTTTCCTCCAGCATGCGCCGGGCGTCTTCGGGGGTATACAGGTCCCCGGAACCGCAGACCGGCACGGAAAGACGGCCGGCAGCGTCCGCGATCAGGGACCAGTCGCTGGTTCCCCCGTAGCCCTGGGTTCTGGTCCGGGGATGAAGGCTTACCATGGCCGCCCCCGCTTCTACGGCGATCCGGGCGCATTCGGCATAATTCCGGGAGGCGGCGTCCCAGCCGGCGCGGATTTTTACCGTTACCGGCACGTTTCCCAGGCTTTCCCGGCTGGAGCGGACCATGGCCTCCACCGCCCTGCCCAGCCGGGCCGGATCCCGCATTAAAGCGGAACCCGCGCCGGATTTTACCACCTTGGGAACCGGACACCCCGCGTTCAGATCTACCACGTCGGGCTCCAGGGGCTTAAGCAGGGCGCAGGCCCGGCCCAGGGTGTCCGGCTGGGCGCCGAAAAGCTGGACCCCGTACCGCTTTTCCGCCTCGCCCCGCCGTACCAGACAGGCGGAATCCGCCCTTGGCGGAATTCCGGGCTTTGCCCCGGGCGAAAGCCCCGGAAGCCCGTACAGTTCGGGACGGCGGGTCAGCGCTTCGGCGGAAACCAGTTCGGTAAAGGTAAGATCCGCCCCCGCTTCGGCGCAGATGGAACGGAACGCCCGGTCGGTATAACCCGCCGCCGGAGCCAGGAACAGATTCCCCGGCAGTTCAAGGGAACCGATGGTTACAGGGTGGTACAGCACGCCGCCGGTTTATTCCGTCCGCGGCTTTACCGCCCCGCCGCACCGGACTCTTAGGGCGGGGAAAGACAGCGGGATCATTCTTCCGGTAACCCGAAAAATCTATTGGAATTTTCCCAGAGCCGGGCGGCGAGCTCGGCTTCGTCCAGATTCAGCATTTCCGCCATAAACCGGGCGGTCAGGGGCAGGTATTTGGGCATGTTCCGCTTGCCCCGGTAATCCGCGGGAACCATAAACGGACTTTCCGATTCTATCAGGATCCGGTCCAGGGGCAGGACTTCCAGAGTTTCGTGAAGGTTCCGGGCGTTCCGGTAGGTAAGATTCCCCGCAAAGGAAAAGTAGAGGTTCAGGTTCAGGGCTTTTTTGGCATATTCGGCGTCTTCCGAATAGCAGTGGAGTATACCCCCCTTGGGCGGCAGCCGGTCCTTGAGAATGTCCAGTACATCGTGGCCCGCGTCCCGGTTATGGATAATCACCGGCATATTCAGTTTAGCCGCCAAATCCAGCTGGGTAATAAAAAGCTCGATCTGGGAATTTTTGTTCCCGAATTTCCGGTAATAATCCAGGCCGATTTCCCCAATGGCTACCACCCGGGGCAGCCGGACGTTCTGTTCAATGATCTGGACCCAGCCTTTTCCGGGATTCTGGACCTCCGAAGGAGACACCCCCACCGCGTGGTACACGTTGACCGCGGATTTAAGGTTCTCATAAATGGTAGAAAAGTCGTGGAGACTGTTACAAATCGACACCAGCCGGGCCACCTGAGCCTGGCGGGCCTCCTGGATTACTATGAGCTGCTCAATAGCGTCGTCAACAATGAGCCCTATATGGGAGTGAGTATCAAAATACTGCATGATTTAAGTCCACTAGGTTAGATGTTTTCCAGTTTTTTTTCTGGATGACTTAAGCTTAGCACAGCAAAAAATGAAAGTCAAGATAAATATGAAAAAACCGGAACATCTTCCGAATGGTAGCTATTGGTCGTTTTATTTACTGCTGCTTGTTGACATTCATCAAATTTCTTGCAAAAAACGCACCCAAAACTTGGTATAAGAAACCAAACTTACTAACTTAAAAAAGCATTTCTGCAAAGGAGTTTACCTTGCTAAAAAAGCGTATAAGAATCGTTATCATTGACCCCAATGAAAAATACCGGGATTTCCTGGGCCGCCGGCTTTCAAGCCAGGATGATTTTCAGGTTACCGGATTCGGGTGCGACGGTTATGAAGCCGTCAAAGTGGTCGAAACCTGCAAGCCGGATGTTGTTTTGATAGACATTGACCTTCCCCTTTGTGACGGAGTACGGGCCGGCTCATTGATAAAAAAGCGGTTTCCCCTGACTTCGGTTATTATCCATAGCGGCATCGAGGAACGGCGGATTTTTTCGGTCGCCTTGAGCGGAATATCGGGATTTATCACCAAAAAAACGGAACCGGAGCTGTTGTACCAGGCAATCCGTACGGTTTACCACGGCGGCCATCTGTGGACCCCCGATATAGCCTCCAGACTTGAAAAAGTTGCCGCGCAGATGGCGGACAATGTCCTTAAATCAAGGGGAGAGCTTCGGACAACCCGGACAACTTTTGGAAAGCTGCCGGTTAAAACCGGCAGAGATGACGCGGGTTTGGAAACTTCGTCCCATACGCTGCCCGGAACGATTTCTTCCTCGGAAATACGGATCATCAGCTTTGTGGGTCAGGGTTTTACCAACAAACAAATTGCCGCCAGGCTGAATCTTTCGGAAGGGACGATTCGCAACTACCTTTCGACGGTACTGCAGAAAACCGGTCTCCGCGACAGAACCCAGGTTGCGATCTACGCCGTCAAAAGCGGCCTTGAAGGACTGTGTTCATAACCGCCCCGTCGGCGGGCCGGGAATCGTCCAGGAGCGATACTTCCCGCAGTACCGGGAGGGCCTTTTCCGCGGAGACGGCTTCTTCCAGGCCGTAACGCCGCCGGAATTCCCTGTCCGCCAGAAAGAGCGCGCCGTCTTCCGCCGGAACGGCGAAGGACAGCGCGGCCCGGTACACTTCCGCAATTCCCCCAAAGGGAAGGCCGTATTTGGCGCAGAGCAGCATGGCCCCGGTAAGGCGGTCTTCCCGGGCAAGCTTGCGTCCCAGGTCCCGGCCCACCCGGTACACCGTATCCCCCAGGGCGCGGTTTTTAAAACGAAAGAGCAGATCCTCGATATGGGCAGACAGATCTTCCCGGCTGTAACTGCCGGGGTACCGCTTCCCGGGATATTCCAGAACCAGGGCGTCCGCCGCTTCGTTCATCGCCCGGCGGACCCCCGCTTCGATCCCCGGCAGGGCCAGGGCTTCGGGGATGGTGGTCACCGCGGCCCCGGAGGTTTTCTGAACGCCGAGATAAGCCGCGGCGGCGTGTCCCAGGTTATGGACAAAGAGCTTCCGGTCCACATAGGCGGCTATGGGGTCCACCGGATGAATGGCGGATACCGAAAGCCCGCCCGGTCCGGCGCCTTCGTCCCGGAGCCCGGCGAAGGGCAGGCCCTGGAAGCCCCGCTTGTCCAGGATCAGGGTTTCGTATTCCTCGGCAAAGAGCATCAGGGGATCCGCCGCGGTGTCCGCGGCTTTCATGATGGGAACCATTTTGCCGATGCTGGTTTCTACCAGTCCCACCAGGGTATCCAGGGGATACTCCGGTCCCAGCCCGCTCTGTAAAACGGAACGGAACAGGCCCGGCGCTTCCCGGTCGTTCTCGGCGATAATAATGTCCAGGGGCCGGTCCCCGGAGAGACGCCGCCGTTCCGCCAGCCCTCCGGCAATAAGCGGCAGTATTTTGGGGAGGGCGCTCTTGCCCACGCTGGTGGCCGCCATATCCGCGGCGGCCAGTTCCGCGGCGACGGCCGCTGGATCCCCGCCGTCCACCGCCCGGACCGGTCCCACCCGGCGGAACTCGTCGGGTTTCCCCTCCCGCTTGATAGCCACCGTATAGCAGCGCCGTTCGTTCAACAGGGAAACCAGCCGCCGGTCCACGTCAACAAATACCACCTCCCAGCCGGAGCGGGAAAAAATCTGCCCGATAAACGAGCGGCCTATGTTCCCCGCGCCGAATTGTACCAGTTTCGGCCTTTCATGTACTTCACCCATAACATTCCCTCTGTCTTCAAACTATACCGGGAGCAGGACCAACAGACAACCGTTACCCCGTGGAGGCAGCAAAACGCCTGCGGTGACCAGAATGGGAGAATTTTATGGACAAAAAAGAGGAGTCCGGTTATAATGCAGAAGATTATGGCATACCTCTTGCTAAGGCTTGAAAAGGCGGTATAGTTATGGGTGAAAAAATCGACAAACAAACCGCTCTTGATTTGATATGTACAACATATTCTGAATTTTCAAGTCCGGTGAAAAAATTACGCAGCCGGGTCCCGGTATCTACAAAACCCGGAGATACTAATGAAAAAGCAAAAAAAGCTGTCGCCATGTATGATGCTTACAAAGACGCGTTAGGATATGGGGCAAGTCCTTTAGGCGGTGCAGAAGAAATAAATAAAAGAATAGCAGGGAAAATATTACCGGAGCTGCAGCAGCTTCCGGATGAAGAAGTGCTTGCGATATTATATGAATGCCATAATTTAGCGCAGCGCTATGAACTATCGGTAAGAATACCCGATGGAGAAATAGAGATAGTTGATGAAGAAGAATTTGTATCTGCGGGAAATAACCCGGTGGAGTTGACGTCAAGTGATACGGGCTACAAGGCTGGGGATCAGATACTGGTTCAGGATCAATTTGGTAATACGATAGGGGAAGTTAGAGTTCTAGAATACAAATCCATCAATAACGGTGTTGAGATCGGACTAAGTTATAAAGATTATGGATCCGGTTTAACAAATTACAACTGGGTTCAAACTGTGACGACTGACATGCTGGAAAAGGAGAAAACAAGCCCCTTCGTCGATGTGCCGGAGGGGGAAACCGGACCATTTTATATAAAAGCAAGTGAATATGATGTATAAGTAACTAGAATAAAAGCGCTGGGACTGGACATGATGTTTGGTGACAGACCGAGAAGAAGGAGAAAAGATACCATGTACGGTACATGGTCGGCGGAATTGTCCTTAATGGGCAAAGATGCCGCAGGGAATTACCAGGAGATGGTAACCTTTGGATACGGATTTATAAGAGATTCAGCGGTAACACATGCTATGCCGCTTGTAGAGCGGGAACCTTCCAAAGTTCACCAGGAAAATTTTCCATAACATAAGGAGTGAAGCCGATGAAACCGGTAATTATTTTCTGTGTGATGGTGTTATGGACCGTGCCTTTGGAAGCTCAGCTAAAAAGGCCCAATTATTATCAAATGTTGTGTTGGGGCATTGGGAGCGGGTGTTCCATCTCCGATTTTCCATTGTGTTATTGTCGCCCAAATTAGAAAATACAATCCACTTATTATTCCAATCATTGAAATAATTAATTCAATAATTCTGTTTAAATTTATTGAAATATAAACTTTTATAAAATGCCCAATTATTATAAAAATAGTTGGTAAAATTGCCAAGAAGAATATTGAACCAAAAATTAATGATATGATTTTATATGATCTTGAATTATTTTTTCCAGTAAATTTCAATAAGAAATTGACCACATTTTGCCTCATAATATCCTCCAATAATTTCTATTATGTATATACCAATTTCTAAAAATTGTCAATCACTAATTCATAAGATTTGCGGCGAAGCCGCTTGAGAAAATTTTAAAAAATTTTAGCCCGTATTGCACATAACGTTCCGGCTGTTTACGACGTTTTGGCGGCCCGAATAGAAAAATGCATAGCATTTTTAGGGCCGACAAAATGTGGCGGAGGTTTTGCGTGGGAATGAGCGAAGCGATTGACCTAGCGAAACCGGAGCCCGAGCCGCCTACTGGCGGCGAAGCGTAAACAGTCCTGTTATGTGCAGTACCCCCGTACCCCATTATTTTATCTTCTTATATTCTGCATGTATCCATTTATATATATTTTTTATTTCTTTTCCATAATTTCTATTTATTTCAAAATATTTTAGACCGTTTTTATTACACAATTCTTTAACCAATTTGTTTTCCTTTACATATTGTTCCATTATTATATCACAATCTTCTTCACGATATTCTATAATGTTCTGATTTCTTATTATTTTTGTTTGCAAATATTTTTCTATATATTCTTCCGAAAAACCTATTTTACAATATATTATTTTTGAGTAATATTTTTGTTCAAATTCGTTCATATCATACGGTAGATAAACTCCTTCAATTATTATATTTTGATTGTTTTCAATGTTTGTCATTATTATTCCTTTTATTATCGACCATATTTTTTTTGTTATAATTTCGTCTTTTGATTCTGGTGTAAAACCACATTCAGGCCATCCCCTGTATATTCCCATTTTTATATGATCTATTGATAAATATGGAATTTTATATTTTTCCAATAATTTTTGAGCCAAAGATGTTTTTCCAACATGAGTAGTTCCGCCGATTAAAATAACCATTATTAGATCCCTTTTCTATTTTATTTTAACAAAATTATTTTGTCAATAATTTTCAACCAATTTAGGGGGTATTGCACATAACGTTCCGGCTGTTTACGACATACGGAAAATTGCACGTTTCTCGTATAGCGGTTTCACCCTGCCTCATCTAAATACTTGTTACATAAAGAATTAGCGTTGCTGGTTCGTTATGC
>JAISBN010000073.1 GCA_031266175.1 Treponema sp.
TGCTTAAACGACGAGGAGAAAAAACTTATCGTCCGGGCCCGGGAGCAGTACCTGGCCCTAAAGTCCATCCCCTGTACGGGCTGCGAGTACTGCCTGCCCTGCCCCAGCGGGGTGAATATCCCCCAGGTCTTTGGGAAGTACAACGACGGGGTGATGTTCGGCACCTTTGAGCCGGCCCGGCGGAGCTATATGTTCCAGGCCCGGGCTAAACAGGACGCCAGTCTCTGCGTTGCCTGCGGGGCCTGTGAAAAGAAATGCCCCCAGCATATCGGGATTATCCAGGAGCTTAAGGGGGCCCACGACAAGCTGAAGGGCTGGGTGGAGTAAGGGCGGCGCTGGCGGTTTGCCTGGGGTTGCGGGCTACAGGCGGAGAGCGGCGCAGGGGATGACGGAATACGGATATAACGAATACCTGCGAATCCGGTTATAATAAGTTGTTCAATAACTTTAGTTATTGAACAACTTCCTCATTCCATCTCCGCCATTTTACCGGATCGTTTCCAAAACCGCGTCCACCAGTTCCATATCACATTCGCGGGTGGAGCCGCCCAGATGGGGAACGGCGATGATCCGCCGGTTTCCGGTAATCCATTCGCTCTGATCCTTCCCCTCCTCCCAAAGTACGTCCAGGCCGGCGGCGGCAATGATCCCCCCTTCAACGGCCCTTTTCATCGCCTCTTCGTCGATAAGAGCGGCCCTGGCGGTGTTTACCAGCACCGCGCCCTTTTTTAACAATGAGAAAACAGCGGCATCCATGATCCCCCTGGTTTTTTCGTTTAGGGGCAGTAATACTAACAGGTAATCCAGGACAGGGAAAAAGCTTTCCCGGGGCAGGTAGCTTACCTGTAGTTCCTGCTCGGTTTCCTCAGGCAGTCTGACAATATCGTTGTATACTATTTTGACACCGAAGCCTTGTAAAAGTTTTGCCGCGTGTTTCCCGATCTTCCCCAGGCCCCAGATACCTACGGTCTTGCCATACATATCATAGCCCGAATACCGTATCTTCAGGTCCGTTTCCTTCCAGCGGCCGTCTTTAACATCCCTGTCCGCTGCGGGGATATTCCGGATGGCCGAGAGGAGCAAGGCCAGGGTGTGCTCCGCCACAGTCATCCAGATCCGTGTTGATTCAAAGACCTTTATATTTTTCCCCCGGGCCCAGCCTTCCAGATCCTCTCCCCCCATACTATGACAGGCAATGATCTTGAGTTTGTCGTAAGCTCCGCTTATCCAGCCCGGGGAGGGGCTGTACACTATCGCCGCATCGGCATTGGGTAAAAGCCCCTGGTTTTCACTTACATCCGCATATATTTCCAACTTTTCCCGCGCGGCGGGGTGCATGGAAATACCAAGATAACAGAGCTTCTTCATGCCCCTGTCCCTCCGTTAGTAGCCGATCATCGGTATGCTCTTGGGCAGGGAGTCCCAGGGCGGGACTTCCCCGTTTTTCACCTGGTACAGCACACGGGCGGTCTCCCTGGCCATATCAAACAGTTCCCTGTGGGGCCGCATGCAGACATCCATCATCCCGATTTGGTAGTTTTCCCCATCGGGGCGTCCCAGGCAGAACTGATCGTTGTACTGGAACCAGTGGGCCCCTACGCCATAGGGATGGGCCGCGCAGCGTTCCACAAAGCTCCGCCACATGACCCCCCGCTCATGCTGGTTCTCCACTCCCTTAAGGCCGGTGGCCGGCAGCCCCCGGTCCAGGGCCCCGCAGTGGAACTCCCCTATCAGGATCGGCAGGTCCACCCCGGCATTCTTTACAAAGTCCATGTCCGCCGCAGGATCGAAGGAATAGCAGTTTATCGAAAATACGTCAAAGTGTTCCCAGCCGGACATCATAAGCAGATTATCCGCCTTGGACCAGCGAAGCCCCAGGTTAAGGTGATTCCGGTCTGCCGCGCGGCAGGCTTCGGCGGGAATCCTGATGTATTCCCCGATGAGGAACTTTGAGTACTCAAGAATATCCTGAAGGGAAGCCGGGTAATCCGCCGAACAGCATTCAACAGGCTGTTCCAAATCGGAAAAGGCGGCGAAATGTGAATCCCAGGCCCTGTTAAGCCTTTCCACGGTGGAATAGCGGGCCCGCAGGAATTCTATGAAACCGGCCTTACAGCAGGTTCCCTCCGGGTTATGGAGAACCTCATCGGCGATCTTGAGATTCGGCACGAAGTTGTACTCAGGTTCGTTACGCAAAAAATAGCCGATAAGCCAGGGATCGTCTTTCCATGCTTCCAGAGTTGCGGCGTACTTTTCCGCGTTGCGTTCATATTCCGGGGAAAGCACATCGGGGAAATCCCGGAAGATCAGGATTTTCGTCACCGGGAATCCGGGAATCTCCCGCACATAGGGAATCTTTTCAGTCCCCTCCGCCCCCAGGCGGAAACTGCCAAAGTTCCCTTGGGAGTTGATCCCGTGGCTGACCAGCGTATGATAGGTGATCTCCTCCCATTTGGTTTTCCACTGATCGCCGTAGATCTTGTATATATTGGCGGCCTGAAAGTTAAAGAGCTTATACGAATAGGGGGGCATGTACTGGTTGCGGCGGCGCAGGCCGGACTCGTAGAACTGTCCGTAGGCGGGATCCTTTTCATCGGGGAGGGCGTCGCAGAATTTTTCAAAACTGTCCACCCGGCCCATTTCCCCCGGACGTATACAGCAGGGCCCCACGGAAACGTAATCGCAGCCGTCGGGATCAGCCAGGTGCCAGCGTCCATCGGCGGTCTTTATCGTGGAAAAAAAGCCGGTCCCCGCTTTCAGTTTCCGCGCAGCGTCCCCGCCCCAGCGGTTCCATCCGGCGCAGGGGTACTGCGCCGGGCCTTCCTGCTCCTTCATCAGGGAGCGCATCTCCTCAAGGCTGTGTACCTTGCCGGGCCATTCCTTGGGCTTCCACTGCCCGAATTCGTCCACGAGTTTTACATCGGGCAGGGGATAATCTTTCGGCTCCTCATCGGCCAAACAAAAATCTTCGCAGGTGACATGGATGTCGTGGAAGCTGTCCGCCACTCCCAGTTCCGCCATTACCACATCATTAATGCTGGTGCGGAGGCCGTGAATCACCAGCTTTAATGTACCCGGCGTCCGGTTGGTAAAAATAGAACCGTTATCCAGCCAGTTGAGGTCGAAACAGACCCTGGTTTTTAAACGGGGGAGCAGCCCGAAGCGGATAGAGAGCCGTTCCTTTTCCGGGCCCGTAAAAAAGCGGAGCATCATCGCCGCCGAATGATCTTCGTGAACGGTAATAAAGCCGGTGATAAACCGGGCCTTAGTCCCGGCGGCCCCCTCCAGGCTGATCCCGCCGCCGCCCTTCCCCAAGGTAATATCCGCCCGGCAGGGGGAAATATCCCCGATTACCGCGTCCCGCGCCGCAGATTTGGTAAAATCTATCTGTGTCATCGTTTTCTCCTTTATTGGATAAACTTATATGGAGAGCCTGTTGCAAAACTCCATGAGTAGATAGAAAAAACGAGGGAATCCGGTTATTATGAGAGTAACTACACAACCATAAAAGGAGACCCTCGTTATGAAAACAGTAACGCAAATCATAGGCGGAGCGCAAGCCCTTTTGGACATATCTTTTGATTTACAAAGATGTTTTGAAGAGTATCTAACAGACGAATATAAAACATTTCTGCACATATTACGGGTAACGGAAGAATATACATCAGATCTTGTCCGTCCGTATGCGGGAACCGGCAGACCGCCTTATCCGTACATATCCTTTTTCCGGGGGGAACTGGCGAAACGGTATTTTGACATTGAAAAGACAAGCAGTTTAATAATACGGCTGAAGAACGATCCAAACTTACGGATGCTTTGTGCTTTTAAGAAAGTACCCGACAAATCAGTATTTTCCCGCGCCTTAGCGCATTTAGCGGAGATCAAAATCATGGACAAAGTTCAGCAGGCATTGGTCAGGCTTGCCTATAAAGAAGGTATGTTTGTTCAACACGTATGCCGTGATTCGACAGCGATACCCGCCCGTGAAAAAGTTCCGAGCGGGAGCAGGGAAAAAGACCCAAAACCCGTAAGGAGGCGGAGAAGGCCTCCTAAAAACGCGGTAAAAACGCCGAAACCGCCGACCGTCCTGGAAATCCAAAGGACCGATGGCGCCGAAGCTTCAATACATGCGCTTGGCAAGGGCTGTTCATGGGGTCTTAAGAAAAACAGCCAGGGACATATTGACGTATGGAAAGGCTATAAACTTCATCTTGACGTTTCCGATAGTGGGTTCCCGCTCACGGCATGCGTCACCAGTGCGAACGTCCATGACAGCCAGCTTGCTATTCCCATGGAAAAACTGACCGAACAAAAAGTTCAGTTCGGCTACAGCGTGATGGACGCCGGATATGACGCGAAAACAATACATGATTTTATAGTAAGCCGGGGACGTGTTCCCATAATTGACCCAAACAAACGGGGGGATGAAAAGCGGCCTCCGCTTGACCCTGCGAAAAGAGAGCGTTATAAAATCCGCACTACGGTTGAGCGTTCAAATTCAGATTTGAAAGACTCATATATACCAAGAGCTATTTATGTCAAAGGACATACCAAGGTTTCATTCGTTCTCATGTCTGCCGTGGTTTGCCTCGCTGCTCTCAAATACCTTCAATACTTCCTTTGTTAGCCGTTTTGCAACAGGCTCTATAGACAGACACTATCTAGTGGTCTTTTGGTTGTTCAGGGATTAATTCGACAGTCTCAACAGGTCTGTTTACGCTTCGCCGCCAGTAGGCGGTTCGGGGTTTCGTTCGCCTAGGTCATTCCGCTACGCTCCACTCCCATGGCTCACTACACCCACATTTTGCCAGCCCTGGTCGCGTACCTTCGGTACGATGCTTCGCAAAGCAAGACGTACGCCTTGCGCTTGAGAGAACCCAAAGACCAAAACAGACGTAATCTTTAACCGACGAGTTAGATTTTAGATTTTGTGATGAGGTATCCCCAGGGAAACACAAACACGCGGGCCCGCCCGCGTGTTTTTTTTGGACCGCGGGGTCACCGATCCCAAAAATCAAGGACGAATTTACCACGGACAGACACAGACCAGCACGGACAAAAGCATGGAATTGAAACAACAGGTCCGTGTTTGTCCGTGAGGTCCGTGGGTATGTTTGAATTCGAATCGCCCATGAGGCAATGAGGCAACGCGGGCCCTTGCCCAAGCCCCCGGTTTTCCGCTATGCTGTACCGTGTCCCCCTAACGGACACTTTGGGACGTAGGCAAGTGGTAAGCCACCGGGTTTTGGCTCCGGTATGCACAGGTTCGAACCCTGTCGTCCCAGCGAGGCGCCGGGCGACAGGATTCGAAGAGCGGGGCCCGCCGGTCAGGCGAAAGGAGTCCTATCGTCCCGGTAAAGCCGCTGTACACAATAAATACAAGGAGATATACAAGTGAGCCAGGTAATATTTACGGCCCGGGACAGGGCAAGCAAAGGATCCGGAGAAGCCCGAAGACTCAGGCGGACAGGCCGGATTCCGGCGGTGATTTACAGCCGTAAGGGAGCTTCGGTTTCCATCGATCTGGACGCCGGGGATTTTATGACCAGGGTCAAGGGAATTTCCGAAAGTACCATCGTCAGGGTGGATGTGAACGGCCAGGTTCACGAAGCCTTCGTCAAAGATACCCAGCGGGACATCAGGGACGGCAGTATACTGCATGTCGATTTTTACGAAATCGAAGGCAATACCCTCCTGCGGGCCAGGGTTTCGCTCCAGATCCACGGAAATCCCGTGGGCGTCCGGGAAGGGGGCATTCTGGAAACCCCCCTTCACGATATTGAGGTGGAATGTCTGCCCGGGGACCTGCCCGAGCGGCTTGACGTGGACATTGCCCATCTTCAGGTAAACCAGTCCATCCACGTTCGGGATCTTGCCCTGGGAAGCGGGGTCCGGCTGGTGTCCAATCCGGATCAGGTAGTGGCCCTGGTTAAGTTTGCCAAGGCCGAAGCCGCCGCCGCGGCTGAAGGCGAGGAAGCTGCCGCCGCGGCCGAAGGGGCCGGAACCGCCGCGGGCGCCCCCGCCGCGGGTGACAAAAAACCTGAAAAGTAATCCCCGCGCTTTTAAACCGGATCTTTTTGAAGCCGCCGTTTTTGCCGGTCTTGAGCCTTGGCTCAAGACCGGGGGAAGGGCGTTGCTCGCCCTGTCGGGGGGCGCCGATTCCACCGCCATGGCCGCGGCGCTTTCTTCCCTGCGGGACGCCGGGACCAGCGGTTCCGGGGCCGGGAAAGCCGCCCTTTCTTTGTACGCCCTCCATGTTAACCACGGGATCCGCGGCGCCGAAGAATGCGCCGCCGACGCGGAAGCGGTATCGGCTCTCTGCGCTTCCCTGCACATTCCCCTTGCCGTTGCAAGCGCCCCCCCCGGCGCCATAGCCGCCTATGCCCGCCGTTACGGGACCGGCGTCGAAGCCGCGGCCCGCCGCTTTCGCCGCCGTTTTCTGCGGGAAGAGGCGCAAAAAATCGGCGCCGCGGGGATTTTTACGGCCCATACCGCCGGTGACCGGCTTGAAACCATCCTCATGGCCCTGCTCCGGGGTTCCGGTCCCGCGGGGATCGGGGCCCTAAGCGGTTCCTCGGTACGGACAAACGGCGGCTTTCCGGTCCAAAGGCCCCTTTTGTCCCTGACCAGGGCGGAGGTGCTTGGGTACCTGGAGGCGCGGAACATTCCCTACCGCAGCGACCCGTCCAACATGGACGGGCGCTTCTTTCGTAACCGGATCCGGCTTACCCTTATTCCCTTTCTGGACGGCTTTTTCCCCCGGTGGCGGGAACCCCTCGGGCGGCTGGGAGAAACCCAGGCCATGACGGCGGCCTTTCTGTCCGGGGAAGCCGCGGAACGCCTTCCCTGGACGGAAACGGACGCGGGCCTTTCCCTGCCGGGGGAACGGTTTTTTTCCCAGCCGGAGATCCTCCGGGAAGAAGCCCTTTTCCGGGCCCTGGATTGCCTTGCCGCCAAGACCCGGGGAGAGGGGGATAAAAATCCCCGGAGGGACGTGCTCCGTTCCTTTGTCCGGGGAGCGGTGAAGGCCGCGGATCTGGGAAAGTACCGGCTTGTTCATTCCCGGGGGAGCGTGAGCCTTAAGCGGAAGCCCCCCCATGAACGGGGTTTTTCGGTGTTGATTAAAAGTCCCGGAGTCTATAAGCTTGAAGCACTTACCCTGACAGCCTTTGAAGAACCTGTACCGGTCAAGCCGCCTTTCCCCGGCAAAGGTTCCCTTCAGGATACGGCAGGTTTTTTTGCCGGACTTCCCCTGGCGGTTTATGAGCGCCGGGGAAAAATTATTGCCGAAGACAGGCAGGGAAAGGCGGCACAGATGACCCGTCAGGGCCTTGTCTGGAAACGAACAAGTCCTGTTTTTGCCGGAACCGGCATGGCCTATATTACCGTAATCCCCGGGGAGGGTTAAATGCCTGCAAGTCAACATGATCAAAAACCGGATAAACCCTTAAAACCCGTTCTGCCCGGGGGAAGGCCCAATCATTTTGCCCTGATTTTCTTTGTTCTCATGGCCGGCCTCTTTATCGCCTACTTTTTAAGGAATGAAACTCCCGTGGTTCAGGAAGTAGCCTATTCCGATTTTCTGGAATATCTGGACCGAAACGAAGTAACCAAAGTAAAGATCTACGACAACAACGTGATCGACGGCGAACGCCGGAGCCAGGGCGAAATAGTCCGCTTTAAAACCCTTATCCCCTACGCGGATCCTTCCCTTATTCCCACCCTGCGTTCCAGGAACATCATGGTTTCCGGCGCGGTGGCGGGTTTAAGCCTTTGGCGGATCGTGGTGGAAATAGTCCCCTGGATCCTGGTTATCGGTTTCGTCTGGTTCATGATGAGGAACATGCAGGGAACCGGCTCCCGGGCCTTCCAGTTCGGCAAAAGCCGGGCCAAACGCTACCACGACGAAGGGAAAAAAGTCACCTTTGCCGACGTGGCGGGCCAGGTGGACGCCAAGTACGAGCTGCAGGAGGTGGTTTCATTCCTTAAAAATCCCCAGAAATTTACCAAGATGGGGGCGCGGATTCCCAAGGGGGTGCTCCTCGTAGGCCTGCCGGGAACGGGAAAGACTTTGATGGCCAAGGCCGTCGCCGGGGAAGCGGGGGTCAATTTTTTTCACATGTCGGGCTCGGACTTTGTGGAGATGTTTGTCGGCGTCGGCGCAAGCCGGGTCCGGGATTTATTTGACCAGGGCCGGCGCAGCGCTCCCTGTATTGTATTTATCGACGAACTGGACGCCGTGGGCCGAACCAGAGGGGCGGGCTACGGCGGCGGCCACGACGAGCGGGAACAGACGCTGAACCAGCTTTTGGTGGAAATGGACGGCTTCGATTCCAAGGACGGGGTGATCATCCTTGCCGCGACCAACCGGCCCGACGTGCTGGACCCGGCGCTGCTCCGGCCCGGCCGCTTTGACCGCCAGGTGGTGGTCGCCATGCCGGACATCAAGGAACGGGAAGCGATCCTCAAAATCCACTCCGCAAAAATTCCCCTGGCCCAGGATATTGATCTGGCCCGGGTCGCCAGGGCCAGTCCCGGCATGAGCGGCGCGGAAATCGCCAATTTAATCAACGAAGCGGCCCTCTTTGCCGCGCGGAAAGACAAGGCGGCGGTGGAAATGGGCGATCTGGAAGAAGCCCGGGACAAGGTCCTGATGGGAGTGGCCCGGAAAACCCTGGTGATCAGCGACAAGGAACGGCGGATGACGGCGATCCATGAAGCGGGCCATGCCTTGCTCCACTATTTCCTTAAAAACGCCGATCCCCTCCACAAGGTAACCATTGTTCCCCACGGAAGGGCCCTGGGCATGGCCATGTCCCTTCCCGAGGAAGACAGCTACAGCCGTACCAGGGGCTGGATCGAAGACCGCGTGGTGATTTGTTACGGCGGCTGGGCGGCGGAAAAACTTTTTTACAACGAAACCACCACCGGTACCAAGCAGGACCTGGAACAGGCTACCGAGATGGCCCGGCGCATGGTCTGCGAATGGGGCATGGCCGAGGAACTGGGACCCGTTACTTACGGCCAGGAGGACGAGCCGATCTTCCTGGGAAAAGAAATCGCCCGGCACAAGGATTATTCCGAGGAAACCGCCCGAAATATCGACGAAGCGGTAAAAAACATTCTTAAAGCCGCCCTGGCCACGGCCCAGGAAATCCTGGCAAGCCACAAGGCCGGGCTGGAAAAAATGGCCGACGCCCTGCTGGCCCGGGAAACCCTGGTGGACGAAGAGGTCCGGACTTTGCTGGACCTTCCGCCCAAAGAGCCTGAAAAGAAAGGATAGGATAAAGATACGATCCGAAAGGGATATAAACGGAAGGTCCGAGGATGGACCAACGGAAAGCTATTTTTAAAAATACCTGTATGGCGGAGCCTAGTATGGTCCATCCGTATCCCGCGGTGTTCCGCGGCATTCCTCTGCGGGCTTTTGTTTGTCCTCCCGCCCCGGCTTACCGCCCGGGACAGTCGGATTTTTCCCGATACCGGGGACGGCGCCATTGCCCTGCGGTATCTGGAATGGGCGCAGAAAGAGCTGGCCGCGGGCAGAAGGACGGAAGCCCTGGCCGCGCTGGAACGGGGCGCCGGTTATGCTTCCGTTTCTTCCGATCTTTCCTACCTTTTGGCGCTGGTCCGTTCCCTGGAAGGCCGTCCCCGGGGGTCGGTGCTCGAAGCCTGCCGGCTGGCCCTGGAAACCGGCCGCTGGGCCCGGTATGCCCCGGAAACGGCCCGGCTGCTGGAAGCCAAAACCCTGACGGACCTGCGCCGTTTTGAAGAAGCCCTGGCCGTACTCGGGTTCTGTAACGCCGAAGCTTACGATACCCGGAACCTGAAACTCCGGGCCCTGCGGGGACTGGCTTTTCAGGGAGCGCCGGGAGCGGAGGCGGAATTTGCCGCCCAGCTGCGGGCGGCCATGGACCGGTTCCCCCGGGAAACCGGTCCGGTCCGGCTGCTCTTTGAGTACGCCGCCTTTCGGGGAAACGGCGCGGGAACGGACGCCTCGGGTCGGGATGTTCCGGGAGTACTCCGGGAAACGGTAGACCTGGCCCTGCGGCGGCTCCCGGCGCTCCTGGAAACCGAGGCGGAACTGGCCTGCCTGGCCGCGCCCTTTATGCTCCACGCCGAAGACGCCCGCCGGCATGTATCCGCCTACCGGGCCGTCCACGGTCCCGGCGCCGCGTCGATTGCCCCGGCCCTTGATCTGGGGCTCATCGACGGATTCCGGGCGGCGGAAGATCTCTTTGCCCCGAAGCCTGCCGCCGCGCCCGGCGGTGCGGACCCCGAAACCGTTCCCCCCGAGCTGGACCGGGACCTCCTGGTCCGGGTCTGGAAACTTTTACGCAGCGACGGCGAACGCGATGAGGTAAAGCGAAACCTTTTGCGCTTTACCGGTGTTATTACAGAAGACCGGGATCACGACGGCATTCCCGAGGCCCGGACGGTATACAGGGAGGGCCGTATCGTGTCCTGGGTGTATGACGCGGATCAGGACGGCCTGGGGGACCTTTCCGTGAACTTTGTCCGGGGCCTGCCGGAAGATGCGGTGATTGCCTTCTTTCGGGACGGCCCGCCGGCGCTGCCTTTGAACGATCGGGACCGGAGTCTGGCGGAACTTCGCTGGGAGCGGTACCCCATGGTCCGGTATACGGACCTGGGGAACCGGCGTTACCTGCCCGGCCCCCTGGAGTACGCCTATACCCCCTTCATGCTTCGGGGGCTGGTTCCCGGGGGGCCGGACTATCCAGTCCGGGAAGAACCCCTGCCGGTCCTGACCGAACGGAGCCTGCTTTCCTTTGCGGTACTGCTGGAACAGCCCAGCGGTGAATTCCCCGGCGGCATCGAACGGGTGGAGCTTTCGGGTAGTCTTCCGGTACGATCCGCAGTATATTTGGAAGAAAGGCTGGTATCCAAAACCGAATACTCCCTTGGCAGGCCCGTTATTCAGTATTCGGATCTGGATCTGGACGGAAGGATGGAGACGGTGCGGCGTTACGGCCCCGACGGGACCGTAAGGATAACCGAAAGCGACTGGGACGGAGACGGGATCTATGAATATGCCGAGACGGTACAGGACGACGGAACCGTTAAAAAGTCCTGGGATTTTAACAAAGACGGAATACGGGAAACCGAAGGATGAACAATTTTAAACGTTTCGCTGGGCCCTTTCTTCTTTTCATGGCGGGGCTTTTTGCCGCCTGTACCTCCGCGGAAGAAAAATTGTCCGCCCCCGCATCCACCAGCGATTACCGTCTGGGGGATATCGAAAAATACGCCGCGGAGGATCCCGTCAGGGCCATACATCTGGCGGGGGTATACCGGGCCCTTTACGGAGAGGGTACCCGGTATGCGGAGCAGTTTACCCCCGAAACCGCGGAGCATCTTGCGGAACTGGAAACGCTGGCCGCGGATAATTTAAAAGCCGCCCAGGTTCTGGCTATTGCCGAGGAACGCTGGGACGACGCGGCCTCCCTTGCCCGGTCCCTTTCGACCCTGGGAATTGCGGTGGAAAGTACCGGCATGGAACCGGGGATCATCCTGGCGGAGGCAAACGCCGCGCTGGAAGGGGGAAATAACCTGAAGGCCTTTTTGTCCGCGGTCCGTTCCCATGAGCTTTCGCCCCTGGAACTTTCCAGCCTGCTTCCCTTCCTGACACGGGCGGTGGAACAGAAACAGCGGCGGACCGCAGCGTTTTTTCTTCAGGCCGCGGACGAAGCGGTCAGGAACGGGCGGCTTGGGGGCGCTTCCCCGGTTATACCCCGGGAACTGCGGGAATACGCGGAGGGCCGGGATACGGTCAGCGATATGGTCAAGGGAGTCGCCACCGTGCTTATTGACCGGGGCTTCCGGACCGAGCGGGGCAGGGCCTATCCCGACAGGGTTTTGGGTTCCGCCTTTTTTGTGGATTCATCGGGGCTTCTTATAACCAACTACCACGTTATCGCCAGCGAGGTGGATCCCACCTACGAAGGGTATTCCCGGATGTACATCCGTATGGGAGATTCCACCAGTCCCCGGATTCGGGCCCGGGCGGTCGGATGGGACAAGGCCATGGATCTGGCCCTTATCCGGGCGGACTATACCCCGGAATACGTTTTTCCCGTGGTGGACCGGGTCGTCCCCAAAGCGGGGGATACGGTTCAGGTCATCGGTTCCCCGGGGGGGCTGGAAAAAACCGTGACCCAGGGGATTGTCTCCGCCCTGGGCCGGCGCTTTCTTCCCCTGGGGGACGTGATCCAGATAGACGCAGCGGTAAACCACGGCAATTCGGGGGGGCCCGTCATTGATCGGGACGGCCGTCTTGTGGGCATTGTCTTTGCCGGGGTGGAGCAGTACCAGGGGCTTAATTTTGCCGTTCCCGCGGAACGGCTTGCCGCGGCGCTGCCCGCCATGATCAAGGGCGGCAAGGCCGAACGGCCCTGGCTGGGACTCACCATCGCCGAATCGGGGCCTCCATCCGCTCTCCGGGCGGAGATCATCTATGTGGCGCCCTTTACTCCCGCCTGGGAACAGCGGTTTAAGGAAGGAACCATGATTACCGCGATCAACGGCGAAAGGGTAAGCGCCTCCCAGGGCTCCCTGATTCCCGCCCTGCAGGACCGGCTTTTCTCCAACCGGCCGGGAGAACTGGTTGCCCTGGAACTTGCCGACCCCGAGACCGGCGCTGTTTCCAGGCAAATCATCATGACCGCCGCCCGTCCCGAAGTGCCCCTGGCGGAAGCGGCGGAAAAGGATACCAAGGAACGGATGGCCGCGCCCCTTTTCGGCATGATCCTGGCTCCTGCGGCGGCCAGCGGATTTAGCACCTCCTTTTTTATCAAAAAGGTGATCCGCGGGTCCATCGCCGACGAAGCGGGACTATCGGAACAGGATCCGGTTTCCATCAGGGCGTTCCGCATCGAAAAGGAATCGGGCATAGCCCTGATGGATATTTCCGTCAAGAAACGGCGGATGGGCTATATGGAAACCTCCATGCGGCTTCCCGCCCTGCTGGATTCTCCCGATACCCTGTGATGCCATCCCGGATCCGCAATTTTTGCATCATCGCCCATATTGATCACGGCAAGTCCACCCTGGCGGACCGGCTTATCCAGAAAGGCCGCCTGGTGGATGACCGGAACTTTCAGGACCAGATCCTGGACAACATGGACATTGAGCGGGAGCGGGGAATTACCATCAAGAGCCAGGCGGTCACCATTCCCTATACCTCTTCCGACGGAAAGAACTACGAGCTTAACCTGGTGGATACGCCGGGGCATGTGGACTTTAGCTATGAGGTATCCCGGGCGATTAGTTCCTGCGAGGGGGCCCTGCTCCTGGTCGACAGTACCCAGGGGGTCCAGGCCCAAACCCTTTCCAACATGTACCTGGCGCTGGAACATAACCTGGAAATCATCCCGGTGATCAACAAGATTGACATGAGCGCCGCAGACATTCCCGGAACCAGACAGCAGATTGAAAAGGACCTGGGCCTTGACAGCGAAGAGGCGCTCCTCGTGTCCGCCCGGCAGGGAACCGGGGTAGATGAACTTTTCGAGGCTATTGTCAAGCGTATTCCCCCGCCGTCGGGAAGCGCATCCGCCCCCCTGCGGGCGCTGATCTTTGACTGCCACTACGATCCCTACCGGGGAGTCGTCGTCCACCTGCGCATGTTTGACGGCGCGGTCAGAAAGGGAATGAAGATCCGCTTTATGTCCAACGGTGCGGAATACGATGTGGAAACCCTGGGGGTCTTTAAGCTTGCCCTGGCCGAGACCGCGGAACTTTCCGCGGGGAGCGTGGGGTACATCATCGCGGGCATCAAGACGGTAAGCGATGTCCGGGTGGGGGATACGGTAACCGGCGCGGAGAACCCCTGCAACGCGCCCCTGCCCGGTTTCCGGGAAGTAAAGCCCGTGGTCTTTTCCTCGATTTATCCCGTGGATTCCAACGACTATGAAGAACTGAAAACCAGCATGGAAAAACTGAAGCTCAACGACGCCTCCCTGGTTTATGAAAAGGACAGCTCCGCGGCCCTGGGATTCGGGTTTCGCTGCGGCTTTCTGGGCCTCCTCCACCTGGAGGTGATTCAGGAACGGCTTGAGCGGGAATTCAACCAGGCGGTGATCTTTACCGCCCCTTCGGTCAAGTACAAGGTATACCTCCGGCAGGGGGAAGAAACAATGGTGGATAACCCCATGGAATACCCCGACGAAGGCCGGGTAGAGGGGGCCGAAGAGCCCTATATCCGGGCGGAGGTGATCACCCCCACGGCGTACCTGGGAAACATCATGAGCCTTTGCATGGAAAAGCGGGGAGTCCAGGCGGGGATGAATTACCTCGACGAAAAGCGGGTGGAACTGATCTACGATATGCCCCTTTCGGAGGTGCTCTTTGATTTTTACGACCGCCTTAAAAGTACCAGCAGAGGGTATGCTTCCTTTGATTATGAAATTACCGGCTACAAGCCCACGGAACTGGTAAAGCTCGACATCCTTCTTAACGGTAAACAGGTGGACGCCCTGTCCCAGCTGGTGTTCCGGGACAGGGCGCAGGCCAGGGCCCGGATGGTCTGCGAACGGCTTCGGGACGAAATACCCCGGCAGCAGTTTAAGATTCCCATCCAGGGCGCCATCGGAAGCCAGATTATCGCCCGGGAAACGATCAACCCCGTCCGCAAGGACGTGCTTGCCAAATGTTACGGCGGCGACATTACCCGGAAGCGCAAACTCCTGGAAAAGCAGAAAGAAGGCAAGAAGCGGATGCGTATGGTAGGAGACGTGGAGCTTCCCCAGAACGCTTTTCTCGCGGTGCTTAAAACAAAAGAGGAATAAAACTGGACCTCGCCCCATCTGGTGGACACAAAAATAAGCGTAGAATACAACAGAAGAGGAGAAAACGATGGGAAAGAAAGACAGTGAACGGCGGGTATACCCGAAGGAATTCAAAGCCGAAGCGGTAGCACTGGCCGAAAAACATGAGAAACCGGTAAGCCAGGCAGTATCGGATTTAGGGATCAACAAAAAACTGCTGTATCGGTGGATACAGCAGGCCCGGGGAGCGGCGGGAACGAACTTACCGCCCTTTCCCGGACACGGACGGCTTCGCACAAGGGGAACCCCAATAATGGCGTACCGGTTCATGAGGGAGAACCAGGGCCGGTACACCGTTAGGGAGATGGCCGAATTATTCGGGGTCAGTTGCAGCACCTATTACCGGTGGGCAAAATACGGGATATCAGAACGGCGGAGGGAAGCCGACGTCGAGCTGGTACGCCTTATTCGCCGGATACAAGAGCGGCACTACTATCGGTACGGCAGTCCGCGGGTGAAAGAGGAACTGCGGAACAGCTGCGGGAAGCGGGTAAGCCTTAAGAAAGCGGCCCGTTTGATGCGGGAAAACGGCTTAAACGCCGCACGGAGGCGGAAGTTCATCCCGACGACCAACTCCCGGCACGGGCTTCCGGTCTGTGAAAACATCTTGAA
>JAISBN010000029.1 GCA_031266175.1 Treponema sp.
TCATCGCGGAAGAGAAAAGGCTGTACTACAACTACCTGGAGCGAATCGCCGACATCTACAACGACGCGGACCTGCAGCGTTACGCCATTGTTGTGGGGGACTCCAGCTATGCCCCGGCCCTTACCCGTTTTCTTTCCGACGAGCTGGGCTGGATACCGGGCCTGGTGGTGGTAACGGACCAGTTGGACGAAGATCAGAAAAAAACCGTTGGTACCCAGTTTGCGGCCCTTAACGCTTCGCTTAATCCCCCGGTGTATTTTGACACCGATACCTCGTCGGTTAAAAAGTACCTGCGGGAGGTTTGGCCCCGGAACCGGAACAACCGGTACTACGATTCCATGGGTCCAACGGTGATTCTGGGCAGCGCCCACGAGCGGGACCTGTCCCAGGAGTTTGGGTTTCCCCTGGTGCCTGTCAGCTTTCCCCTTACCAGCCGCTGTGTGATGAACCGGGCCTACGCGGGTTTTACCGGCGGACTGTCCCTGGCGGAAGATATTATCACCTATCTGGTAATGGGGCGCTAAATGTATGCGTGGTACGCGTGCGGCGTTAAACGTATGTCGTTAAAACGTATGCGTGTTACATACCTATAAACGCATATCGTTAAGCGCGATTTGGAAGTTTATCACGAACGGAGGCATAGCATGAATTTTTTGGAGGCTAAATCGGCTCCCAGCAGAGAGGACCGGCTTCACGCGGCCGTCGCCTTTGGCGGAACCTGCGCCCAGGTGCGGACCTGCGAAAAGGCCATGGCCCACGGCTGCACCAACCTTTCCGCCCGGGCCTTTACCATGGCCCAGGGCTGCCAGTTTACCCTGAGTCTGGGGATTCTGAATTCCATCAGGAACGCGGTGGTGATCATGCACGGACCCGTGGGCTGCGGAATCTGCGCCACCGGGAATCTGGGGCAGAACAAGACCTTTAAGCGGATCCGGGATCCCGGCGCGGAGGGGCTCATCTGGCTGAGTACCAACCTTGACGAACCGGACGTGATAAGCGGCGGGGAACGGAAACTGCGGGAGGCGGTGATCTTTGCTGACCGGGAATTTCGGCCCGATTCGATCATCGTAACCATAAGCTGCGTTCCCGCCCTGATCGGCGACGATGTGGACAGTATCCTTGAAGATTTGCAGAAAGAATGTGCAGCGATTCTGGTGCCTGTCCACTGCGAAGGGTTCAAGAGCAAACTCATGGCCACCGCCTACGACGCGGTCTACCATGGAATTCTGAAAAAATATATCCGCCCCCCGGACCGGCGGCTTCCGGTCTGGGAAGACGAACGGGATCGGATTCGGGAAAAGTACCGGACCAGCCGGAACGTCAACGTGCTTAACGTGGGATCCATGAGCCGCGCCGACGAGGTGGAATTCCGCCGCCTTCTGGAGGCCCTGGGGCTTAACGTAACTTTTATCCCCTGTTACGCGGAACCGGAGGACTTTCAATACGCCCTGGAAACTTCGCTCAACATCAGCATCTGCGGTACCCATGACGATTACTTTGTGGAACACCTGAAGGAGAAGTACCATATCCCCTTTGTGGTAGACACCATTCCTATCGGCAGAAAAAATACCGACCGCTGGCTCAGGAAAATCGCGGAACATTTTGGCCTTGAACGGGAAGCGGAAAACCTGATACGGGCGGAAAACGCCGCCCTGGCGGAGGCCCTGGAACCCTTTAAGGGCGTCCTGGCGGGGAAGCGGGTGTACCTTGCCGGGGGGGAGGTGCGGATTGTCGCCACCGCGGAGATCTGCCAGGACCTGGGCATGGAGGTGGCAGGTTTTAAGGCCCACCATTACGACCGCTTCGTGGAGCCGATTTTTGAGGCCCTGGAAAGCATTGACGATGTGCAGTTTAGTGTTGCTACCAACCAGCCCTTTGAGATGGCCAATATTGTCAGGCGTCTTAAACCGGATATTTTAATTGCCCATGTGGGGGGGAACAATATTGCCTCCCGCTACGGACTGCCGCTCCTGCCCCTCTTTGGCCCGGCTTACAATTACTGCGGTTATTCGGGGGTCTTTGAAATTGCCCGCCGGCTGAACCAGAAGCTGCGGAATTTCCAGTTTAACAAACAGCTTTCCCTGAATGTTCCCCTGCCCTTTAAGCAGGACTGGTACGAGAAAGATCCCTTCACCTATATTAAGCCGGTATCCATCATCAATGGGGAGGCCGTCAACGGGACCCCGGTTTAACGCAGGATAACGTAAGAATTTTTTTGTTTTTGGGCGCATCGCTGGTCCTGCGGACTCCGAACACCGTCGGGGTTCGGAGTCCGCAGGACCAGCGACCGGGCTATCCGCTTCAATTCCTCGACCCATCCCATACGCGTATAGCGGGGCCGGGAAAAATCCCGGGAAAATGCTTGTGGAGTCTGCCTCCGCTATTTTCAATACGCTGCGGCAGGGAATTCCAAATATTTTCCCGGTCTCTTCCCCAGCCCCGCTGTACACCTATAGGCGGGTTTCTACAGAGGAGGAGGTATAGGACGGCTAATGGCTGCGGGGGTCTGCGGTATTTCCGCTTCTATCCCTTGCGCGTGTCTTAATCCGCCATCCGTGGCGGATTAAGACATTGGATTTTGCTATAGGCAAAATCCATCTATCCGTCGAAGGCGGATAGCAATGGAAACAGCGCCATCCGTGGCGCCGCCCTTCGGGCGCAACCCGGCATCCTTGCCGGTTTTTGGCCTTGGCAAATTGTCACTTTTTTGAAACAATGGTAGATCTGGCTAACGTCGTACTTATCAAGTGTATATACAACTATATTAGTATCTATGAACATTTTAGCCACGATATAATTCTTCCCTTGTCCACTTTTCCCCCTTTGAGGAAACATTATCTTTATCCATTTCTTTAAACATATCATCCAACCAATCTTTCGATGATTTCATAATAGTCTTTTCCAAAGATGTTCTCACCAGTGCGTTAAAAGATATATTGTGCCTTTTGGCATATTCTCGCCCTGACACAAGAATTTTTTCATCAATCGC
>JAISBN010000122.1 GCA_031266175.1 Treponema sp.
TATCGGTGGAGGAACTGGCTCGACAGGCATTAACAGCGTAATTCGTGGACCAGGAGCAGTCAGGGGAAATTCTGAAAAAAATTATCAGATTTTTCTTGACACGAAACATAGGAGTAACCAATGAAACGTACTACGGTCAGGATAAAACAAGACCCCAAAACAGAAACCGCTGACAAGGAAGCAGTATTGTATTGAAAGTATGGCGGTAAGAATGTTTGTACAGATCCGCTTTACAATACCCTGGTCCCGTGTACCTGCCGTACCCCCAGGGCCGCGCAGATTTCCCGGTAATTGCCGGCGGTAATACCGCCGCCGGGCAGTATCTCAACAGCGGCGCCGGCCGCGGCGGCGTATTCCCTGAGGAGCGTATAATTCTGTTCAATGGGGATCGACAGATCCGCCGATCCATGGGTAAGGATCCGGGTAACGCCGTTATCCGCAAGCCAGCGGATCGAATCAAGCTGTTCCGCCGGGTTAATGTGATCAAAGGCCATGTGAAACACCCTGTCGATCCCCGAATCCGCGCCTGCCGGGGATCCGGCGGAACAAACGGCCCCGGTCACCGCCGGTGAATCGGCGGGAGAAAGGGGCCCGTCCGGGGACGTTACCGCCGGAAGCTCCGCCATCCTGATAAGGCAGAGGTTCTTTTCCCTGTCCAGCCGGTTCTCCGCGGTAAGGCATCCGAAGACAATACCGCCGGCTCCCAGCTTTAGCATCATATCCGTGTCATCAAGCATGGCGGCAAATTCGTTGTCGTCGTACACAAAATTGCCGCCCCGGGGCCGGATCATGGCCATTACCTTGACGCCCGCGCTGCGGCACCGGCGGATTACGCCGGCGGCCACACCGTAACTTACCGTAGTGCCCCCCGCCGCAAGATTATCGCAGAGTTCCACCCGGTCCGCGCCCTTGGCGATAAGCTCATCTATGCGGGTTCCGTTTTCTATACACAGTTCCAGAATGATGTCGTCTTTCATGGTATCCTATACAGCTCTGACCGCACATTGACACCAGGCGGTTAAAACCCCTGTTCGCTTTTGGGAGCGCCCAAAATTTCCGACCACACAAAAGCCTGCTGCAGGGGCGTTAAGCCCGCGGAGACGCCGGGCAGGCTGCCGGATGCGGTTACCCCCGCTGTACTCTTTGGCTCCGCAGCCTGTTCCGCCAGGGCGGTAGCCTGCTGTTGTCCGGCGGGACCCGCCTCAATAGGCGCGCTTTCCGGAAAAGCCCCGGGAAAAAGGGACCTATATTCCCCCTGTTTTGGCTGTGCCGGCTTGGGTTTGGCGGGCGGCTTGGAAATCTTTGCCGCCGGTTTCTTCCTGGTGTCGGGCCAGGAAGGAACCAGAGCCTGCGCTCGTACCGGCCCGGACTGTTGGCCCCCGGGGGGAACTTTCTTTACCGCCGGCGCGTTTTCATAGACATTTTCCCGGACTTCCCGGGTTTTTCCAAGCGGTTCGCCGGAAGGTTTTTTTTGCGGCTGGTTTTTCTTTGACTGTCCCTGGGCGGCGCTGATTACCCGAAAAATGACAATCGCAATGGGGATAAGATATATCAGATTACCGAATAATTCATCCATAAAAAACGCCGCCTTGAGTCTTTAAGCAGTTGATCTTTATTTTGTACTGCCGATGGAAGACCGCATGTCCGTATCGGCCTGGATGTTTTTAAGCCGGTAGTAATCCATTACACCCACATGGCCGTTCTTGAAGGCATCGGCAATGGCCAGAGGGATTTGCGCTTCCGCCAGAACAACTTTGGCCCGGTTTTCCTGGACCAGGGCGAGCATTTCCTGTTCCTTGGCCTGGGCGGCGGCGCGGCGCTTTTCCGCTTCCGCCTGGAACCGGCGTTTGTCCGCTTCGGCCTGATCCGCCTGAAGCTTCGCGCCCACATTGGCGCCCACATCGATGTCGGCAATATCAATGGAAAGAATTTCAAAGGCGGTCCCCGCGTCCAGGCCCTTGGCAAGTACGGTCCGGGAGATGGTGTCGGGATTTTCAAGCACCGCCTTGTAGGACTCGGAAGAACCGATGGTGGTAACAATCCCTTCGCCGACCCGGGCGATAATCGTTTCTTCCGTGGCACCGCCGACGAGCCGCTCAATGTTGGCCCGCACCGTCACCCGGGCCTTAACCTGGAGCTGAATTCCATCTTTGGCTACGGCGTCGATGGTAAACTTGCCCTTGGTTGAATCGGGGCAGTCAATCACCTTGGGGTTAACGCTGGTCCGCACCGCCTCAAGCACGTCCCTGCCGGCAAGATCGATAGCCGCGGCCCGCTGGAACGGCAGGGGTATGTTGGCCTTGTTGGCCGCTACCAGGGCCCGGCTTACTTTCATCACGTCGCCCCGGGCCAGAAAGTGGGTTTCCAGTAAATCGGACGACACATCGATTCCAGCCTTGGTCAGCATGATCCGGGAATCGACAATAATCCCGGGATTCACATGGCGCAGCCACATGCCGATAAGGCGGCCCAGGCCCACATGGGCGCCGGAAAGCAGCGCCCGGAACCACAGGCCGAAGAACCGAAAAAAGAGCATCAAAAAGCCCAGCGCAATCAGGGCGACAATAATAACCCCGATTATAATAGCAATACCGCCCATACTATACACTCCTTACAATTATGGTGTTTCCCTGTACTTTAACCACTTTTACGGGCGCGCCGTTCTCCACAAACGCGCTCTCCGTTTCCACCTGAAAGGTTTCCCCTTCTATTTCGGCTTTGCCGATAGGCCGCAGAACCGTTACGGCCTTTCCGGTTTTACCCGGCAAATCTTTATAATCCGAGGTAAGCCCGCCGTCATTCTGCCAGCCGCCGCCGTCGCTGGCGGTCTGATCAATTTTGGTTTTCAGCATCAGCCGGTCAAACATTTTTATCTTCGGTCCCAGAAGCGCGATAATGGCAATGCCGGTAATCGCCGCCAGCAGTCCCACAAAAACCACAATGGCGTTACGGCCCATCAGATCCCACTCCCAGTCGAACCGGGGAATAATAAAGTCCTGCATTGAAAGTATCAGAGAGAAGGCGATAAGGACAATGCCGGAAATGCCAATAAAACCAAAACCGGGGATAACAAAAATTTCTATCGCCAGAAGGCCCAGACCAACCAGGAAGAGGATAATTTCTACGGAACCCAGCCGGTTCAAAAGGAAGCTTGTCCCAAAGACTACGACAAAGCAGACAATCGCCGCCGTACCGGGAATGCCGAACCCGGGGCTCTGGATTTCAAGAAAGATCATCACCAGCCCGATGAGGATCAGCAAAGCCTGGACCGGACCGGACACCAGCAGCGAGATAATTGAGTCGAAGGCGCTGGGGGCGCTTTCTTCCAGTACCGCCCTGGCTCCCAGGGACTCCAGCAGGGCTTCCCTGTCATCCGCCAGACCCCGGGCCAGGCCGTAACGGTAGGCCTCTCCCGCGGTAAGGGAGAGGAGTTTACCCGCGGGGGAAATAATTCCCACCCGCCTGATTTCCCCGGGGGCTCCTTCCTGGCCGGGGTCCATGACCTCCAGCCGTTCCAGTTCCTGCAAGGTTAATACCCGGGTGGAACCGTTAACCTGGGCTTCCCAGAGTTCCACATCGTAGTCCACCATGGCCAGGGCGATTCCCGTGGGATAGCCGTTTTTTTCCGCCAGCGCGGCAATCTGGGAACGGACGGCGGCCACGGTTTTTTCGCCGGTTCCTTCGGTTTTGCCGTCCGTCCCGATGGTTACCGGCGCGGCGGCCCCCATGGACGTGCCGTTGGCCATATAAATCTGAGAGCAGGACAGGGCGATAAGCGCCCCCGCGGACCAGCTGACTCCCATGGAATTTTCGCTGTTCCGTACCCAGGCCACGGTTTTTGCTTTTTTAATGGACGTGATAAACGAGGTGATCTGGAGGGCCGAATCTACCCGGCCGCCGAAGGTGTCAATTTCAAAGACGATGTATTGGGCGCCCCCTTCCATTGCCCGGCGGGCTTCCCGGCGGACAAAGGTTACCAGCGAGGGCTCTATGTCCCCCTCGATGGGGATGATCCACGCGCCGGCGTCCGCCGCGGTTTCCGCCGCCGGTACGGGGAGATCCGCCGGGGGGAGAGCATCCTGGGCGGGCAAAATGCCAAGAAAAACGACTAACAGCGCAACAAAAGCCAGGGAACGTTTCATATGAAAAGAGTATAGATCAGATTAAAGATTTCGGCAATAAGCGTCTTCCCTGCTCCCCTGCCGCCGGTAATTCCGTAATTCAACCACGGAGCTATGATAAAAACATGCGGTTATCCGGTATAGTGTAGGAGTTCGGTCGGACTAAAGTCCGCGAACAACTACCGGTTGCTGTTCGTTCTGGGGCAGAACACTGACCCCGTAACCACGTATAACAGCGGACTGAAAGTCCGACGGCAGAGCAGCTGCTTACGCAGCAATCAGAAAGCATTTGCTTCTTGAGGACTGGTCCAGACACGATCCGTACCCCGAATAGACGAATGGTCCACCTATACCGGAGTTCCGCCGAACAATCAAGTTTTGTGGAGGTACGTTATGCAATTTATCGAGATTGATGTACACTCCAACCGGTTCACCTGCTGCTACCGGGACGAGGGGCCGACAGAGAAACGGATAGAAACCTTCGAACTGGACGAAACGGGGCTGGCGGCGTTTTACCGGACCCTGACGGCCGACACCTGCGTACTGGTGAAGCGAC
>JAISBN010000005.1 GCA_031266175.1 Treponema sp.
TCGGGGTTTTTCATTTCATCGCTGATCCGGGTATAGCCCAAAAGACAGCCGAAAACCGCCAGGGCGGTGTGCAGGGGGTTCAGGCAGGTACAGACCTTCATTTTTTCCACCCGGTCTACGGTTTCCCGGCTGGTAAAGAGGACCCCTGTTTTTTCCAGCGCGGGCCGCCCCGCGGGGAAACGATCTTCAATAACCAGGTACTGGGCCTCTTCGGCGTTGACAAAGGGGGCGATATAGGTGTTTTTCGCCGTAACTTGTCCCGCCGTATCGGTAAACCCCGCGGCTTCCAGCATTTTCCGCACCCCCTCGTCGGGCCGGGGGGTGATCTTGTCGATCATGCTCCAGGGGAAGGAAACCAGGGCGGGGTTTCGGATATAGTCCAAAAAGCCCTGGTCCGCCAGGCCGTGTTCAACCCACTGTACCGCAAAGGGTTCCAGTCCCTGGAAAAGTTTGTCCCCGTTGTGGGAACAGTTATCCATACTCACCAGGGCCAGGGGCAGTTTCCCCGCCTGGTACCGTTCATAACAGAGGCTGGCCACATATCCCAGGTAGCTTTTGGGAGCGCCGGGGCCTTCCCGGAAATCAATTTCCACCGCCGGGAGCAGACCCGTGGGGCCTTTTATGCTATACCCTTTTTCCGTGATGGTAAAACTGGCCATTTGCAGCGAGGGGGAACGGAAGACCTGCCGCAGTGTATCAAAATCCCCCGGTTTATCCAAACGTAAGGCATTGGCGATGCTGGCGATAACTTTTTTTTCTATCGTACCGTCCGCTTTGAGCGTTACCGCCAGGGTTAAATTATCGCAGGGTAAAAAAGCCCGGTCAATTATTTCCCCGTCATATCCTTCGGCCACAATGATGCCGGTTTTTTCTGTCCCCTGATCCAGCAAGGTCTGCTGCAGGGCCGCGGGAAAGACCCGGAAAATATTTCCCGCCCCAAAATGTACCCACTGGGGCTTTTCCGCGGCGGCCCGAATCATGGCGGCCCGATCAAATTGGGGGAGGCTGATCCCCGCTTTTTCCCACTGCTCGCGGTTTTCCAGCTCCCGGCTATTTAAACGCATAGTACACTCCTTATGATGGACAGATTCTTATACCACATAAGAAAGATATTGTCATCAGGAGGGACAAAGGCGTATGTTCAAAAGGGGGGAATTTGTGGACAGCAGTTTTTTTAATGATATGATCAGCGCCCCGTTTAATTCCGCGGCGGTTTTAGACATAAGCAGGGAAGGGAAGGTGCTTATCATCAGCGATCTCCACATGGGAACCGGCCGGAGCGATGATCTGGCCCAAAACGGGGAACTTTTGATCAGCCTGCTGGAAGATTATTATCTTAAACAGGGGTGGTATCTGGTATTGAACGGTGATATTGAAGAATTACAGCGGTACTCCCTGTCCCTGGTCAAGGAACGGTGGCCCCGGCTTTACCGGATTTTTGACCTTTTTTTTCAGGAAGGCCGCCTTTTTAAGATCCTGGGCAACCACGATGAAGAGCTGCTTTTTGAAAAAAACTATCCCTATCCGGTGTACCATGCGGCACGGATTGAGACAGGCCATATTCCCATTTATGTGTACCACGGCCACCAGTCCTCCCGGTTTTATACGGATTACAAGGCCATACTGCGGGCGGGGATCCGCTACATTCTCAAACCCTTTGGCATACGGAATACCGTAACCCGCAACCCCTACCGGCGTTTTTTCGTGGAAAAAAAAGCCTATCAATTTTCCCTGGCAAATAACTGTATCTCGATCATCGGCCACACCCACCGGCCCCTCTTTGAATCCCTGGGCCGTTTTGATTTTATTAAATTTGAAATTGAGCGGCTCTGCCGGGATTATCCCGCCGCCGGGGGATCGGACCGGGAACGGATTGTCAATGAAGTCGCCGCCCTGCAAAAGGAGCTGGAGAAGCTCAAGCGGAAGGAACGGCGTCATGTGCTGCGCCAGAGTCTCTATGGGGATGAACTGCCCGTCCCCTGTTTGTTTAACTCCGGTTCCGCCATCGGCAAAAAAGGGATCAACGCCATTGAACTGGACAGGAATACTATCGCCCTGGTTTACTGGTTCGCCGAGGGCAGGGGGAAAAAATTTATTAACCGGGGCTGGTATGAGATTGAAAAATTGGGGGACACCGAATTCCGGCGTTCCGTGCTGAATCAGGATCGGATGGATTATATCAAGGCCCGGATTGAACTTTTGGGCCGGGGAAGCTCCTGAAAGGGGCCGGAATACGCGCGGGGGCGTAATTATATAGCTTTATTTGTCGATGATATAAGGGACGAATTATACGGGAGGGTTTAGGTGGCCGGTTACGGAGCTTCACGAATACTAGGCAGGGTTGTTGTTCTTCTGCTGCTTATCCTTGTCATGGCGGGGGGAGGAATCCTCTGGTTTGATTATCTTAATCTTATTGATGCCAAAACAGTTTTAGCTCCGGTGTACCGTCTTATCGGACGGGAGGGAAGAACCCAGCCCGAAGCCGCCCCCGAAGAACTGCTGAATCTGGACGCCGCGCGGCTGGCCAGCCGGCTGGAAGCCCTGGAACTGCGGAGTATGGAGCTAGATGCCCGGGAACAGGAACTGCAAAACCGGTACGGCGAAATAGAACAAATGGCCCAGGAACTGGAAGAACGGCAAAAAGCCCTTGATGAACGGGAAAATTCCTTCAATGCCATAACCCGGGAAGCCGAAAATAAAGAGAGAAGCGTCGAGCAGAACGCCCGGTATCTGACTGGTATGCCCCCACGGCAAGCAGTGGGGATTCTTACCGCGATGGATGATCAGGACGCTATCGACGTTTTCCGGAAGACCGAAGAAATTGCTCAGGCGGAAGGAACCACTTCCATTGTTTCCTATTGGCTGTCCCTGATGCCGCCGGAACGGGCGGCGGAATTACAGCGTAAGATGGCCGGACGGCCTCCCAGCCTGAATTAAACGGTTTCTTCATCTGGCGACGTTTGAGCCTGCGGGCTTGAACCTCCGGCTTCCGAAACTTGTAGTTGAACAAAGGAGGCCGGGTGGTGGTTCAAATATCCCCCCCTATAGAGACCCCGGACACTTCCCCTGTGGAGATGATCCATAAATCGAAGCCGGAAAAAAAGGAAGGCCTGGGAGTATTTGCCAAAATTCTCGCGGGACTGCTCCGAAAAGCCGGGGAAAAAGACGGCGCGTCCATCTCGCTGACCGAAAACGCCGCGGATACGAAAATCCGCCAGTCCGGCGTACCAGATCCCGAATCCCTTGATTCGCAAGACCTCTCCACCCTCTTTCCCGGTTTAACCGGATGGGCGAAAGGGAAAAAAGCGGCTAAAACCGGAACCCCCGAACCGGGAACCGCGGACGGGCTCCGGGCTTTGGGTAACCAGAACGGGAAACCGGCGGAAGAAACCGCGGATCGGGAAAAGGATGATTTTCTTCTCTTCGGAAACCCGCTTTATCTACCCGAAACACTCACCGCCCAAACCGCGGATAAAGCGGAAGGGGCGGCGCTATTGCGTATGCCAAAGAATGAAGCGGTTCCTGTTGAACCGGGGTTTGACGCGCTGTTGGCGGCCCGGGACGGCCTTTCCGCGGGGGCCGGGCCTGACGGGGCGGTGGAAACCGGCGAAACCCGAATTAACCGGAAGGGGAAAGCCGGCGATAAAACCAAAAGCCCCGGTTTTTCGGAGGAAATTGCCGGTCTTGGCCAGGATCGGGACGCGCCGGATGTTCAGCTTTCGGATATGCGGAAACCGGGGAACCCGGAGGGCGGAAAAGAAGGAACCCATAACCGGCTTGCCGAATCCCGGTCCCGGGATAAACGCCGGGACCGGATAAATCTGGAAGTCCGGGATCTCAGGACCGGGGACGGGCAAAATTCGTCTTCTTCCACCGGGCCTGTTCCTTCTCAACATAACGCCGGAGCGCGTTTATTAAGCGAAAACGGGGAAACGGACATTACGCTGGAACTCCGGGGGGATAATCCCGGCCGGGAAGCCCCGGATTCGGCCCAAAAATCCTGGGAAACCCGTTCCACCCAAAGTTTTGAACAGATCCTGGCCCGGGAACTCCATGAAAACCTCAATGGGGATATTGTCCGCCACGCGTCCGTGGTATTGCGGGATCACGGCCAGGGAACCATACGGCTGTCCCTGAAACCCGAATCCCTGGGAAATGTAAAGATACGGCTTGAAATGGCCGAAAACAAGATCACAGGGCATATTGTCGTTGAAAGCGAGGAGGCCCTGCGGGCATTTGAACGGGAGGCCCGCTCCCTGGAGCAGGCGTTCCGGGATTCGGGTTTTGACGGCGCGGAGCTTGACATGTCCCTGGCCCAGGGCGGCGGGGGAGCGGAACAGCGGCGGCACGGGGAAGGAACGGGCCGTCCGGGCCTGTCGGAAAGGCTGGCCGCTTCCCAATACGACGCCGCTGCGGAACATGCGGAAAATCCGGGGCTTTTTACCCCGGACGCCCGGGACGGTATGTATACCCGGAACGGGCGGATTGCCGTCAATATGCTGATATAAGAGGCTGTTTCAAAACTTCAGTTTTGAAACAGCAACTTTGAAAAACAGTGGTTTTGCAGGCCGTAGGCCGAGAAACCACAAGAGCTGGTGAAAAACCAACCGGGTTTTGAAACCAGCTCATAGGAGAAAAACATGGATATTCAATCGGTTTCAAGTTTCCAGGAACAGGCGGATCTCAGGATGCAATCGGTTCTCAGCAGCCAGGAAAAACTGGAACTTAACCGGATGGTTGATGAATATAACAAAACCTTAAACCAGGGCCGGAAACCCCAGCAAAGCCTGGGCCGGGATGATTTTTTAAAGATCCTGATTACCCAGCTTTCCTACCAGGACCCCACGGCCCCTATGGAAGACAAGGAATTTATCGCCCAGATGGCCCAGTTCTCCAGCCTGGAGCAGATGACCAGCATGGCGGGGGATTTCGCCAAGCTGACCCAGATGCTTATGGCCGGGGAGGCAACCTCCGCGCTGGGCAAATCGGTGGAAATCACCGACGGGGAACGGGTAGTCCAGGGCAGGGTCAACGCCGTCAGCCGGGGCCAGGTTCCTGAAATTCTCGTGAACGGCGAAAAATATCCCTGGGAAAAAGTAACCAGGGTCTTCGAGGAGTGACCGGATTTCCGGTCCTGTGCATGCGGCTAGTGCGGCAAATATAAGGAGAGTCTATTATGATGCGATCATTGTTTTCCGGCGTATCCGGGCTTCAGAATCATCAGACCAGAAAGGATGTGATCGGCAATAACATCGCCAACATCAATACCACGGGTTTCAAGCGGAACCGGGTTAATTTTCAGGATATATTGTACCAGCAGCTCCAGGGGGCGGCCCATCCCACCGAAGACCTGGGGGGCGTAAACCCCAAGGAAGTGGGGCTGGGGATGTCCGTCGCCTCGATAGACACCATCCACCTCCAGGGCTCCCTCCAGACCACCGGGGTCGGTACGGATCTGGCCATTTCGGGGATGGGCTTTTGTGTCCTCGCCGACGGGGGCAAGGAACTTTACACACGGGCCGGGGCCTTCAGCATTGACGAAGACGGCACCATGGTGAACCCCGCCAATGGCATGAGGGTGCAGGGCTGGATGGCCCGGGAAGTGATGGGGACCCAGTTCATTGACGTATCCCGCCAGACCGAGGATCTGATTATCCCCGTGGGGGCCAAAGACGCGGCCCGGGCCACGGAGGTGGTGAATTTCGCCTGTAACCTGGACAAACGGATCCCTGAGATCCCCGAAGAGGCCAACGAACTGCAGATCCGGCAAAGCACCTGGGCCACGGCGATCAAAGTGTTCGATTCCTTCGGCCAGGATCATATCCTCCAGGTGGAATTTACCCGGGTGCCGGGCACCCAGAACAGTTGGAACGCCGGCGTTATCGTGGACCCGGAAAATCCGGAACCCACCAACACCACCATCGGCCTGGGGGATGAAGCCCCCGCCGCCGGCGGGCCCACTACCTTTGTGGTGAATTTCAGCAACAACGGCCGGCTCCTCTCTGCGGAAGACGGGGCGGGGAACGTATCCGGCGCCGCCGGACAGGTAACCATGAACGTGGCCTTTGACGTGCAGACCGCCACCCCCAACGAAGACGGCACCCTTGTCCGGCAGGAATTTGTCCTGGATCTGGGAACCGTGGACGGCCTGACCAATTCCATCACCCAGTATTCGGAGGAAAGCTCCTCCAAGGCGGTGGTTCAGGACGGCCACACCATGGGCTACATGGAGAATTTCAAGATAGACCAGAGCGGGGTCATCACGGGGATTTTTACCAACGGCACGGTGAGAACCCTGGGGCAGGTGGCCCTGGCCAGCTTCCCCAACCAGGGGGGCCTGGAAACGGCGGGGGACAACACCTACCGGGTGTCCAACAACTCCGGGGCCGCCAATATCGCCCCCTCGGGTATCGCGGGGAAGGGCAAGATCATCGCCGGAACCCTGGAAATGTCCAATGTGGACATGGCCGAGCAGTTCACCGACATGATCATCACCCAGCGGGGTTTCCAGGCCAATTCCCGGACCATACAGACCGCGGATCAGTTGCTCCAGGAACTCTTGACCCTTAAGCGGTAATTTGAATGATTAAAGTAACCAGGCT
>JAISBN010000032.1 GCA_031266175.1 Treponema sp.
GACTGGATGCCCGGTCCACGTTCGGAGATTCTGGCGATGTGCCGGAACTGGATCGGGTATCTGACACTGGAACGGCGGACCGCCTGGGGAGTACCCGCGGCGGAATTTACCGAACTGGGGCTCCTCTTCGCGGCGGCCCAGGAACTATTGCAGAAGGCCGGCGACGACGCGGAACGGACCCACGTGGTGACCGTCCAGGTGCAGGAGGCCTTCAAGGCCCTGACCGCGAAGATGCGGTTCTTCCGGGACCGGTACTTTAAAATTCCGCCCCTGACCGCGGCGGACTGGGCGGCCCTGGGGTTCCGGGAAAAGGATACCCACCCAACGCCCATACCGCCCCCGGACGGGACCCCCCTGGCGACCCTGAGCTACCCCGGCGGCCCCCACGCGGTACGGGTCCATCTGGGGCCCATGCCGGGGACGGAGGAACTGAACCCGAAGAGCGACTACGGTTACGCGGTCTACGTGGGGATCATGCCCCCCGGCGGGGCCACCCTGGAAGAGGCGGCGTCGGAGAAGCACTACCTGATGGCGGCGCCCAAGGACGGGAAGGGCCTGCAGCACTACTGCTTTACCCGGCGGCGGAACGAGAAGATCATCTTTGACGCGGAGGACGCGGGGAAGACGGCCTATGTCTGCCCCCGCTACGAAAACGGCAAGGGCGAAACCGGCCAGTGGGGCCCGGTTACCTCTATTATCATCCCGTGACAAAAATCAGCATCCATGCTGATTTTTGTCATCGGAGTTTGTTTCACAAACTCCACCCTGTCCGCCTTTGGGCGGACAGGCATTGAAACAACGGCATCCGTGCCGTCTAAAGCAGGGGAAGGAGAATTTACCACTAAGTCGAAAAAGTCAAAGAAGTTAAAGAAGTTTAAAGAAAAACTTTTTCGACTTTTTCGACTTGGTGGTTAATAAATCTTTCTTGGCGGTTAATAAATCTTTTGATTCTGATTTTATTTTTTAGAGGAGTGGTTGTATGAAAAAGCGTAATGTGTTTTTGGTTTTGTGCGCGGCGCTGCTGACGGCGGCCTTGGCGGGCTGCGCAGAACCGGCGCCGGAGGACATCGAGGACTTTGGCGAAAAGACGAAGGTGTCCAAAGCCTTCACCGTGTCCAATACGGACGAGTGGGCCGCCGCCGTCAAGGCTATCGACGGCGGGGGGAACGACAGGAACTATGTCGTTAACGTGACGGGTCCCGTGGACATACCGGGGCTGGAGGGGAGCACCTTCAGCCAGCCCCATTCCGGCGTGAACATCTCCCTGCGGGGAACGGGGCCGGACGCCGCCCTTGTCCTTTCGGGCAAAGGGTCCCTGATTGCCCTGGGGGAAGGGGAACATCTGGTGCTGCGGGACATCACGCTCAAAGGCAGCGAGGACAACGCCGCTCCGCTGGTGTACGCGGGCGGGGGATCCACCCTGACCATGAAGGCCGGCGCGGAGGTGAGCGGCAACGGCAATGGCGCCGACGTTGAGAGCGCCCTCGGCGGCGGCGTGCACGTGGCGGCGGGCGCGGTCTTTACCATGCAGGGAGGCGAGATTTCCGGTAATACCTCCGGCAGTGGCGGCGGCGTATCTGTGGGTGGTGCCGACGATGATGGGGGCGGCGAAAGGGGGACCTTCATTATGCGGGGCGGAACCATTTCCGGCAACGAAGTCTTCTACGGTAACCACGGTCAATTCGGCGAAGGCGGCGGCGTGTTTGTGACGGCGGGCGCGGTCTTTACCATGGAGGGAGGCGAGATTTCCGGTAATACCTCCTACGAAATAGGCGGCGGTGTATGTGTGTGGGAGAGTGATTTTACCATGGAAGGAGGCGAAATTTCCGGTAATATCGCCGACTATGGCGGTGGCGTGTATGTGAGGGATGGCACTTTCTCCCTGACGGGGGGAATTGTCCACGGTTCCGACGGGGGAGACAAGGCCAATGAAGCGGGGCAGGGGGCTTCCCTGTACCGGTACAGTGGCAGCGCAGTCTACGGCGACGGTTCCCCGATTGCCCGCGGCCGCGCCGTCAACGAGACCCTTACGGGGCGTTAACGCCTTGTACCAACTATTTAGAAGGAGTTTGAAATGAAGAAACATCAATGGTTCGTAATGGGAATACTGGCTGTCCTGTTGCTCTCCGCCCTGGCGGCCTGCGGAAGCACGAGCCCCTCAAAGGCGGAGCAGGAGCAGCAGCGGGAAGCGCAAAAAGCCGAAACGGAACGGCTGGCGGCGGCGCAAAAAGCCCTGGCGGAACGGCTGGCTTTGGAAAAGGTGGAGGAGGAAAGGAAGGCCGCGGCTGCAAAAGCAGAAGCGTCCTTCGATTACTTTGCTGCCATGCAACCCCCCAACCCGGATTCCGATTTTACCTATGAACTGGACAGTACCGGAAAAGGCGTTACGATAAGAAGCTATGTAGGGACTTCAGACTTTGTTACGATCCCCACAAAAATCGAGGGTTTGCCGGTTACAGGTTGTTATAGTAGAGGCGTTGGCTTCTTTACCGAAGTGCAGGCAGCCAGGATACGGGGACTTGCCCTTTCTCCGCTCATTTTAGAAAACAATGTAAACCGCTTGTTTGGCCGCACTTGGCCGAATCTGCGGATACTGATTTATTCCGCTTTACGAGAAAAAATTGTATTGAGCCCGAGAAATTACCCGGAGCTCAAACATATCGTCATGCTTGATTCGGTTACTAAAAGCGGCCATTTTGGCGGTCTGCCAAATCTTGAAAGCGTTACCTTCTCAAACAGCATTACCGAGATAGGCGGCGATGCAGGTGACTTGATGGATTGCAAAAAACTCAAAAAAGTAACCCTGCCCCGCAGTCTGCGGGTTATAAGGTCCGAACGTATTATAGGTAACCCGCTAAGAATAAACGGCGCTTTTGAGGGCTGTGTCAGCCTTGAAAGCATAGACTTTCCCGATTCCCTTACCACTATAGAAAACGAAGCGTTCCGTGGCTGTACGTCATTGAAAAGCGTTGCCCTGCCTGCCAATCTAACGCAGCTGGGCGTAGCATTTCAGTATTATATAGGAGGCAGTGAAGATCAGACGAAAGAAGCGGGCGATGTCTTTTCGGGCTGCCGGTCCCTGGAAACGGTAACGTTTAATGGCAGGCTGACGGAAATACCCGGCGGTACCTTTTCGGGCTGCACCAGCCTTAAAAGCGTTACCATCCCTGCCAACATAAAAAGGCTTCGCGGTGCCTTTGAATATTCTTCGATCATCGAAATAACCTTTAACGGCAACCTGGAAGATGGACTGCACCAAACAGTTACCTATTCTGGTACCACCAAGGATCCGCTTCACCCGCCCCTCACCCGTGTGGTTATCGGGAAGGGCGTAACGCGGCTTAATAGTTCTTTTTATCTGCCCCCTATGTCTTTGGAGGAACAGGCCAAACTGAGGGAAGTGGGTATCAGATCAAGCCATGGCGAGGATTACCCTCCTATTATCTTTGAGTATCAATAAAGCGGGAAACGCGCTGCCGGGGCCGCGGCTCCGGCAGCGGTTTACGGGGTAACGCAATGGCGCCCAGGGGCCGCCGGCGGCGGCGGGGGAATTGTTACTTACTCCATACGGCACAGACAGGCGTATAGCGAAACAGGTTCTTTTTGTGCTATAATACCGCAATGCAGAAATTCACCGTTACGGCTCTGTGCGCGGCGGGCGCGGAAAAGGTTGTTTCCAACGAACTAAAGAAGCTTGTACCCTCCCGGCCGGGAACCGGGGACTATGCCGTGCTGGAAAGCGGTTTCGGAAAGGTCCGTTTTACCACGGACCTTGAAGGGCTTTACCGGGCCCTTATGTCATTACGGGCCGCGGACCGGCTGCTACTGGAGGCCGGAGTTTTCCCCGCCCCCGGCTTCGACGAACTTTTTGAGGGAACCAGGAACATAGCCTGGGAACAGTACATCCCCGGGGGGATGGGGCTTAAGGTGTCCAAAGTCAGGGCCAGCCGGTCAAAACTGGCGGCGGAAACATCCGTCCAGGCGGTGGTTCACAAGGCCGCGGCGGAAAGGCTCTGCGGCCATTACGGCATACGGCGGCTGCCGGAACCGGAAGCTCTCCCCGGCGGTCAGGGACTACTTAAACCGTCTCACGGGATGCTGATAAAACCGGCCCGTGGGACACGGGAAAAGCGGGGGGTGCAGCAGGCGGAACTGCGGGTGTACCTGGAAAAAGACCGGGCGTCGCTGCTGCTTGATCTTTCGGGCCCTCCCCTTTTTAAGCGGGGCTACCGCCCCTCCGGGGGAACCGCTCCGCTCCGGGAAACCGCGGCGGCGGCAATCATCCTGCTTTCCGGGTGGCGGCGTAAATTTCCGCTCTACGATCCCCTGTGCGGTTCCGGCACGATTGTGATAGAAGCGGCCCTCTATGCCTGGGATCAGGCGCCGGGCCTGGGGCGGAACTTTGCCCTCTCGGATCTTGCCATCGGGGACAAAAAGCTCGAAGCGGATGTCCGCGGGGAACTGGCGGAAAAAGCGGATTATAGCAGGACCGTGCGCATATACGGGAGCGATGCCGATGACGGGGCGGTGACCCTGGCCCGGACAAACCTCCGCCGGGCCCTGAACGGCCGGATCCCCGGGGGAGTAACAATCCGTACCCTGCCCATGGAAGAAGCCGGCGTTCCGGAAGAATGTAAAGACAATCCGGGCTTTGTTCTGACCAACCCGCCCTACGGCAGGCGGCTGGGGGACACCGGGGAAGCGGAAGCGCGGTACAGGGACATGGGGGATTTAGGCAGGCGGTTTCCCGGCTGGAAGCTGGGGCTTATCTGCGATCATCCGGGATTTGAATCCCACTTCGGCAGGAAAGCCGATTCCTGCCGGGAACTTAAGAACGGGGCTGTGGACGCGTATTTCTACCAGTACGAAAAACTATAGCGGAGCGTCTCTATTGAGAGGCGCCTAACGTAAAATGTAAACCGGAATGAAAATGGCCATAGTGGTTGAACATGACAAGCGGCAAAAACAGATCCTCAAAAAAGCCCTGGACGTTTTTGTGGAAGAGGGTTTTGAAAACGCCACTTACCAAAAAATCGCCGATCGCTGCAAAATTACCAGGACCACCCTGTACCTGTATTTCCGCAACCGCCGGGAAATTTTTAACTACAGCATTAAGCTGCTGCTGTCGGACGTGGAAAAGGACATCGTAGGCGTCAAAGAAAACAGCGCCCTTTCCTATCCCGACAAAATCAGAAAAACCATTTCCGTCATCCTTGACCGGCTGGAAGAAAACAAGCGCCTTCTTTCGGTCATTCTGGATTACCTGCTTTCCCTTTCCAGAACAGCCGGTTCCAAAACTCCCGCGAAGGGGGACGGCTTTTCCCTTCCCGATACCAGGGTCCGCCGCAGAACCATACGGCTCAGACATATCCTGGCTACCATGATCATCGAAGGCATCAAAGCGGGAGAACTAAAACAGGTTGATGTGGCCGGCGCCGACAATCTGCTCTACGGCATTATTGAGCTGGCAATCTTCCGCCTGGCGGTACTTAAACGAAATTCCGCGGCGGAACTTAAGAAAGTGGTTGAGCTGGCGGTCCACGGGCTGACGGCGGTTCCGGTTAAATCCCCGGAATCTTCAAAATAATTTCCCGCTCCGGGACCGGGCAGGGCTATCCGGCAATTCCCAGACTTTTTCTGAAATTTCCCAGGACCGTATCCGAGGCGGGTCCCGCGTCTACGTCAACAAGGAGGCCCTTTTCCCGGTAGTAGCCGATAAGGGGGGCGGTCTGCTCCCGGTACACTTCAAGGCGTTTGGCAACGGCTTCTTCCCTGTCATCGTTCCGGATATAAAGTTCGCCGCCGCAGGAATCGCAAATCCCCTCCTGTTTCGGCCTGCCGAACAGAACATGAAAATTCGCTCCGCAGTTACGGCAGGTCCGCCGGCCGCCCAGGCGTTCCAGGACGGCGGCGTCGGAGAGGTCAAAGTTTACCACCCTATCCACCGGGGAAAACCCCGCCAGGGCTTCCGCCTGGGCGATGGTCCGGGGAAAGCCGTCCAGGATATAACCCCTTTGGGCGTCATCCCGGGCGAGCCTGTCCCGGACCAGGGCGATGGTGGTTTCATCGTCCACCAGCTTTCCGGAATCAATAATGGCTTTTACCCTGCGGCCCAATACGGACTGGGCCGTAATGGCCGCCCTGAAAATATTCCCCGTGCTGATGTGGGGAACTTTAAGACTGTCCACAGCCTTGGCTGCCAGCGTACCCTTCCCCGCTCCGGGGGGACCCAGAAAAATCAGTTTCATGGCATTAGTGTACCATTTATCCCAGCCCGACATCCAGTGACATCATCAGGGCAAAGCCCAGCATGATCCCCGCGGTGGCGATATGGTCGTTGCCTTCCCGGTAGGCTTCGGGGATAAGCTCCTCGGCTACGACAAAGATCATGGCTCCCGCGGCAAAGGACAGGGCATAGGGAAGCACCGGCTGCATGGAGAGGACCAGCGCGGCCCCCAGAACCCCGGCGGCGGGTTCCACCATTCCCGACGCCTGGCCTATCCAGAAGCTTTTAAGCCGGCTCATGCCTTCCCGGCGCAGGGGTATGGAAACCGCCGCCCCTTCCGGAAAATTTTGCAGCCCTATGCCCAGGGCCAGGGAAAAAGCGCCGGCCAGGCTTGCCCCGGGAATCAGCGAGGCTGCGCCGAAACCAACCCCCACCGCGAGTCCTTCGGGGATATTATGGAGGGTTATGGCCAGAACCAGCAGTACGGAACGGCCCCAGGTGGTTTTTATTCCTTCGTCATTTTGGGCCCCCACATGGTGATGGGGAAGCAGCCGGTCCGCCAGACGCAGGAAAACACCCCCGGCGACAAAGCCTATAAGCGCTGTTGCCCAGGAAGGAAGGCCCCGGCCTCCTTCCCGGACAGCGTCCGCCATGGTAATTGCCGGGGCCAGCAGGGAAAAAAAGCTTGCGGCGATCATCACCCCCGCGGCAAAGCCCAGCATGCCGTCCAGGACCCGGCGGCTGAGGGTTTTAAAGAAAAAGACCGTTCCCGCTCCCAGGGCGGTAACGCTATAGGTAAACAGGGTAGCCAGCAGGGCCTGAAGTACCACCGGTTGTTTTATGAACCACTCCATGGTATAATTATAGCACAAGGGGAACAGTATGAAAAAGTTGCTCACCGGGGCTTTGTTCGCGTTTCTGGCAGCCGCCCTTTTCGCCCAGAATCAGCCTTCCGTCATGATAGTCAATGATACCGGAGAGGTCATTTATTTTGTGTATATCAGCCCGTCGGAATCGGAAGAATGGGGCGAAGATACCCTGGGGGGCGAGATCCTGGACCCGGGACAAACCGTGACAATTCCCCTCCCCTATTCCGCAGGCAGCGGCAATCTCTACGATGTCAAACTGGACGCCACCTACGACCACTACGCCAAGTACAGAATAACGGCATCCAACAATGCCCGGATTGTCTTTACGGTGAACGATCTGGAGCTGCCAGAGTAAGGAAACCCCCGGGAATTATACTTTCCGCCCGGGCTTACGGGATCCCCCGGCCCGGATTCCGGTCTGCTTGTTTACCGTATCATTGAACTTCACTACCAGCCGCGGCAGACACCGTTTTTTCGGGAATCCGCCGCCATACAACCGGAGGCCGCTATTCCCCGGAATCGCCGGTTTCCGGCTCCTCCGTTACTTCCTCTTCCGCGGTAGCCATCATCTCTTCTTCCGCCTGGGCTTCCAGCTTCCGCTGTTCCAGGATTTCCTGCATCTGGACATCCAGATCCTGGCTGTCTTCGTCAAAGAGTTTAACCGCCCGGTACCGTTTCATCCCGGTTCCCGCGGGAATGGGATGGCCGATGATGATGTTTTCCTTAAGCCCCCGCAGGGCGTCGGTAGAACCGGCAATGGCCGCATTGGTAAGGACCCGGGTAGTTTCCTGGAAACTTGCCGCGGAAAGGAAGGAATCAATATTAAGCGACGCCTTGGTAATCCCCTGGAACATGGGCCTGGCAATGGCGGGCTGTCCCCCTTCGTCGATAACCCTGCGGTTCTCCTCGTGAAATTTGTACTTGTCCACCATGGCGCCGTAGATAAACCGGGTATCCCCGACGGCGACGATTTCCACCTTCCGCATCATCTGGCGGATAATAACGCCGATATGCTTATCGTTGATCGACACCCCCTGAAGCCGGTATACCTGCTGGATTTCATCCATCAGGTAACGCTGTAACCTGGATTCCCCCAGGATATGGAGTATGTCATGGGGATTGACGGAACCGACGCACAGGGCTTCCCCCGCCTCCACCATATCACCGTCCCGGACCAAAAGCCGTTTGGTCATGGGAACCAGATGCTTGTATTCCTTGCCGAAGGAATCATTTATCACCAGCACCCGCTTTCCCTTAACAATGCCCTTGAAGGAAACAACCCCCGAAACCTGGGCCAGCACCGCGGGGCTCTTGGGTTTCCGGGCTTCAAAAAGCTCGGAAACCCGGGGAAGGCCGGAGGTAATATCCATGGCCTTGGCGCTTTCCTTTAACGTCTTGGCCAGGGTCCGGCCCGCCTGGATCTTTTCCCCCTCGTCTACCTGGATATAAGCGCCGCCGGGAAGGAAATAGGAAGCCAGCTCGTTACCGTCATCGTCGGTGATAAAAATACGGGGCTGTTTGCTTTCAAGCTGGAACTCGGTAATCCGCTTTTCAATGTTTCCCGTTTCCTCGTCTATTTCCTCTTTAAGGGTCGTGCCCGGAATAATGTCCTCGTATTTAACAATACCGCCGACTTCCGCAATGATCGGATCACTGAAAGGATCGAAGGTGGCGATAGTTTTTTCCGCTTCCACCACATCCCCTTTTTTAACCACAAAATCCGAACCGTTACGGATTTCAATTTTCTGATCCGGGCCGATAAGGAACAGGGACCTGGTTTTGGATCGGCCCTGGCCGTCCAGAACCATGGCATAGGCTATTTCCGGGGAAAGGATCTCCCTGGTCCCGTGCCTGATGACGGGCTCTCCCCGGATGATCCGCTTGCCGTCTTCTACCAGAAGCTCATCCTTTGATTCAAGCTTGTATTCCTTCATCACCTTGTTGATCACCGTGTAGCCTTTGCGGGTAAAAAGCCAGTGTCCCGTGGATAATCCGTCTCCCAGTTCAACATGGGCCCCGGACACTTCCCGGATATATACCGGATATTTCAGGAAGGTTCTGTTTTCCTCGCTTATCTTGGTGGCCGCGCCGCCGATATGGAAGGTCCGCATGGTAAGCTGGGTACCGGGCTGGCCGATGGACTGGGCGGCGATGGTTCCCACCGCCTCGCCGATGTCTATGGTACGGTTGGTCGCCAGGTTTCTGCCGTAACACCGGCGGCATACTCCGTGCTTGGCCTCGCAGGTAAGGACGGTTCTGATCCGCACCGATTCAACCCCCGCCCCGTCAATCTGGGCGGCAACTTCTTCGGTAATTTCTTCGTTTACGTCGATGATAAGTTCCCCTGTTATGGGATGCTTGACCCGCTCCAGGGTATACCGGCCCACGATACGGTCGCTTAAGGGCTCCACAATATCCTCACCGTCCTTGATGGCCGAATAGGTGCTGCCGTTGATCGTACCGCAGTCATCTTCGTTTACCACCACATCCTGGGCTATATCCACAAGCCGGCGGGTCAGATACCCGGCTTCCGCAGTCTTAAGGGCCGTATCGGCCAGACCCTTCCGGGCGCCGTTGGTGGAGATAAAAAATTCAAGCACCGAAAGCCCTTCTTTAAAGTTGGACCGGATGGGAAGCTCGATAATGTCGCCCGAGGGCTTGGCCATCAGTCCCCGCATACCCGCCAGCTGACGGATCTGGTTGCGGCTTCCCCTAGCGCCGGAGTTGGCCATCATATAAATGGAGTTAAAGCCGTCCCGGTCCGCTTCCAGGGTTTTCATCATGATATTGGTCAGATCCTCGTTGGTCTTGTTCCAGACATTTACAACCCGGTCGTACCGTTCCTGCTGGGTTATATGGCCCAGCCGCCACTGGTTTTGTATGGACTCCACCTCTTTATTGGCCTTTTCGATCATCTCGCCCTTTTCTTCGGGTACCACAATGTCGTCCACTCCGATGGTCGCGCCGAAGGTTGTCGCATACCGGTAACCGGTAGCCTTAATCACGTCCAGCATCTTTACCGTGGTCCAGGACCCCTTTTCACTAAAGATATGCTCAATCAAAGCGCGCAGTTCCTTGTCCTTAAGCTCGTAATTGATAAAGGGGATTTCCGGCGGCATTTCTTCGTTAAACACCAGCCTTCCCGCGGTGGTTTCGATTAAGCCGCCGGGACTTGTTTCCGCGAATTTACCGACCTTTTCCCAGACCTGCTTTTTGGGGGCCTTCACCCGGATCGCCGCTTCCCAGTCCAGGGATTTTGATTCCACCGCCATCAGGACTTCTTCGGTGGAGGTATACCGGCGGCCCGTTCCCCTGGCCCTGGGTTTAATCCGGGTAAGGAAGTTGATCCCCAGTACCATGTCCTGGGAGGGGAACACGATGGTCTTGCCGTTGGCAGGATTAAGGAGGTTCTTGGCGCTGAGCATCAGGGTCCAGCACTCCATCTGGGCCGCCTGAGTCAGGGGAACATGGAC
>JAISBN010000063.1 GCA_031266175.1 Treponema sp.
CTGGCGGCACGGGCAAAGCACCTGCCCAGCCAGCTTTCCGGCGGGGAGCAGCAACGGGTCTGCATTGCCCGGGCGCTGATCAACTACCCCATGCTGATCCTGGCGGACGAGCCCACGGGGAACCTGGACGAGGCGAATGAAAAAATCGTCATCGATATTTTTAAGCAGCTCCACGCCGAAGGCAGCGCCATTATCGTGGTTACCCACGATCCGGAGGTGGCCGAGGACGCGGAACGGACCGTGGTTTTGGAACACGGCAGAATTTCCCGGATTGTGAAGAACGGGGAAGGGCTCGGCGGTAAGCCGGAGGGGAAAGGAGCGGAGGGATGAAAAAATTCGGCGTCCTGGGGGTTTTAAGGGCCGCGGTTTTACTAGCGGTTTTATTGCCGGTTTTGTTGACGGGCTGCGGAAAGGCCGCCCATAAGGACGGGATCTATACGGGGCAGAGCGGTGAGGACGATACCGGCGCCTGGGGGGAAGTGACCCTTACCATCGAAGGGGGGGAGGTCCGGGACTGCGTATTTGTTACCCGGCAGAAAGACGGAACCGTGAAGGACGAAAACTACGGGAAGGTCAACGGCGAAATTTCCAACCGGGATTTTTATGATAAGGCCCAGCTTGCGGTGGAGGCGATGAAAAAATACGCCGCCGAATACCGTAAGGCGGGAAATGTAAACGATGTGGAGGCCGTCAGCGGCGCCACCATCGCCTACGACCAGTTCCTTGAGGCGGTGGAGCGGGCCCTGGAAAAGGCGAAATAGCCGGAAGGTTCAGGCTAGGGTAACCAGGGCTTCTTCCAGGCGGCGGTCTTTGATGCGGATTACCCGGATCTTAAGGCCGCAGTCTTCAAACTCGCTCTGCTCCCCGTCCGGGGGGACCCGGCCCAGGACGCTGAACACGAAGCCCGCGAAGGTGTCGTACTGGTCCACCGGGAGGCTGCGCCCGGTTTCCCGGACAACCCGGTCCAGGGAGGCCGCCCCGTTGATCCGCCAGGCGCCGGGGCCAAGGGTTTCAATGGCGGGCCGTTCCGCCGTGGAGACGTGGTAGTCAAGATCCCCTACTAAAAGTTCCAACAGATCGTTCATCGTAACAATGCCCAGCATACTTCCGTATTCATCAATGACCAGGGCAAAGTGGTCGTGCTTTTTCTTCATGTTTCTGAACAACTGATCCGCCTTGACCGTGGCGGGTACCAGTTGGGGTGGCCGGACCGCCCGGGCCAGTACGTTCCGCCGGTCCCGCTGGTCAAGCCGGAGGTAATCCCCGGCGCTGAGTACCCCGGTAATACGGTCCGGGTCCCCGTCGCAGAGGGGATACAGCCGGTGCCGGTTTTCCTTAATGATCGTTTCCCATTTTTCATCGTCATCCCGGAGGTCCAAAAAGGTGACATAGCGGCGATGGGTCATGATCTCCGCCGCGCCGATGTCGTCAAATTCAAAAACATTATGGATAATTTCCTTTTCATTGGCATTGATGGCCCCCCGGGCGCTGCCCGCGTCGATCATCAGCCGGATCTCCTCCTCGGTAATGATGGAGTCCTCCGTCTCCGGGTCAATCCGTAAAAGTCTGAGGATTCCGTTGGTGGACCGGGTCAGAAGCCAGACCACCGGGGCAAAGACCCTGGAAATAGTGAGGATGAGCCCCGACATGATCAGGGCCAGGGTATCGGCTTTTTTCATGGCGACCCGCTTGGGGACCAGTTCCCCCAGCACCAGGGTAAAGAACGAAAGGATGACGGTGATGATAACCACCGAAATTACCTTGATGGTGGAGATGGGGATCGGAATCCCCTGGGCGACCGCCCAGGCCGTGATCTTTTCCGAAAAGTTGTCCGCCGCGAAGGCGCTGCCCAGGAAGCCCGCCAGGGTGATGCCTACCTGGATGGTAGCCAAAAATCTCGCGGGCTGTTTGGTCAGGGCTAGGAGCCGTTTGGCCCGCTTGTCCCCGTCGGCGGACATTTTTTCCAGTTTGGTATCGCTGATGGAAATGAGGGCGATCTCCGCGCAGGCAAAGACCGCGTTCACCATGATAAGGCAGAACTGCAAAAGGAGCTGCCAGAGAATGGGGTTGCTATCTTCCATACCGGTCCGCCTCCGCCTGGGGTAGGCCGATGTCCCGGTGGAACCCCATGCCGTCGGTATTGGGCCCCGCGCCGCCCAGGGGCCTGTCCCGCATAAAGGCGTTGACGGCTTCTTCCGCCGTCTCTGGGGAGGAGGGGGCGATCACCACCCGCTTCCCCGCGGCCAGGCCGCCGGCTTTGATCACCAGGGGCACAAGGGGCGCCAGAGGCGGCCTTGTCCCGGCCTTGCCGCCGTTTCTGGGGATCACGTACACCTTTTCCACCCACTCCGACTGGGCGGGTTTCCAGGCCGCGGCGTGTTCCCTGCCGCCCGAACCGATGACTGCTGTCTGCATGACTTGTTCCTGATTCCCCGAAGCGACATTGATTAAACCCAAAACCCGATTAGTTTTAGGGTTAACTAAAGTATAACAAAATGACGGGTGGAAAGACAGACACGGCCCACCCCCGACGGCCCTTCGGCGTTCCGTCCTATGTATATGCTATCCCGGAGTGGTGAATCTATGTTCGGGCGCTGCCGGGTCCTGTCCAAGCCCCGGCGTCCGCTTCCTTTTCGCGGGCTGTCCTGAACTGCTGCGGGGTTTGGCCGGTGTAGTGCTTAAAGGAATAACTAAAATAATGCGGGGCCTCGTAACCAAGGCGCTGGGCTATTTCAAAAATTTTCATTCTGGTAGTGATTAACAGATCTTTGGCGCAGTTCATCTTGTCCTCAATGATAAATTCATTCAGGGTTTGCCCGGTCTCCCGCTTAAAAACGGCGCACATATAACTGGGGGACATATAGGCCTCGTTGGCGATATCCGCCAGTGAAATATTACGGTTGCGCATTTTGACAATATAATTCTTGATTCTGGCAATGGCGGCGCTGCTGCGCTGATGATATTTCGTGTTGAAATACCGGGAAATTTTGAGCAGCATGACGGTAGTTTGATTCTGAATTTCCGCCATGGTCTCCGCCCGCAAAATTGCGCCCATGGCTTCGACATACCCGTCAAATATCTCCGGCGCTTCCCCTTCGGTCTTACAGAATTCCTGATACGATGCGATAACAAGCTCCAGAAACCGGCCCCGGACATATTCCCGGGACAACAGGCCGGATCCGCCGGCGCAGGAATAATAACCGGCAAGAATTTCCCGCAGCCGCTGTTCTTCACCGTGACAAAGCTGTTCCAGCAGATCCTTCCGCAGCCTTATGAGCCGGGAATTTTCCTGGGTCCCTCCGGCCGCTGCGGTAGTTACCGCGATATCGCCAAAATGAATAAGCGATCCGGGGCCCGTGAAAAATTTGTTTTGCAGCGCGCTGTCCGCCTCCTTGTAAGAACGATATGCCAGACGCAGGGAATCCACGCAGCTGCCTATCCCCGCCGACATGGTAAGGCCGCCGAATTCCTTCAGCATAGAACCTATAGTATCAAATATCAGGGATACCTTATGGCTTTCCGTACATTTTTTGTTGAACAAAATGACATAAACCCCGTCCCGGAGCGTAAAACAGCCCCCGGCCTGATAATTATTAAGAACCCGGTCTATAAAACCTTTAATAGTAAAATTCAACAGATGTATGTCCCCTTCGGTTTTATCGCGGATAAGTTCCCGGTAATCGTCCAGTTCTCCTTCGGCAACGGCCATTTCTTCGTCGGAGCGGAATGGCAGGGCAAGGTATTCCAGCTTTTCATCCAGGTCCCCATCGTTTTCCGGAACCTCCAAGGTAAGATTATGGAGAAATAAATCCCTGGCCAGGGGAATGTTTTCGTCCAGGTGTTCTCTCATCCTGCGCAGGACCTGTTCCCGGTCGAATTCCATTTCAATTTCATCGCGGACTTTTTTCAGGGCGGCGATAACTTCCTCCAGCCGAATCGGTTTGAGTATGTAACCGGCGGCATGGACATTCACGGCGGTACGGGCATAATCGAAATCCTGAATCCCGCTGACAAATATAACCCTGGTACGCAGACCCTGTTCCTGCAGATGGATCGCCGCCTCAAGGCCGCTTAAATTCGGCATCCGTATATCCGCGAGCAGGATATCGGGCTCCAATTCCAGGCAGCAATCCAGGGCCTCCCGGCCGTCCGCGGCAGAGGCGGCCACGGTCATGTCCATCTCCGCCCAGTTAATGGAATTTCGTAATACTTCCCGGACGATAAAATCATCGTCCGCCAGAACCACGTTAAGCATTGGAAGGATTCTCCCAAACCGTTGGTATGGTAATAATCGCCGACAATCCGGCGCCGTCGTTTTTGGTAAAACGCAGCCCGTATGATTCCCCAAAGGTCTGCCGCAGTCGGTAATGAACATTGCTGATGGCGAAGGAAGGGGAAACCCGTTCCCCGCCGCCGGCCAGTAGTTCCTCAAGTTCCTCCGCGTCCGCCCCGGCGCCGTTATCGCTGATCTGAATAACGGTATTTTCTCCCTCCCGCCGGGCATCAATGGTAATTTCCAGGGGACCCTGCTTCCCGGTAAATCCATGGCGGATGGAATTTTCCACCAGGGGCTGCAGCACCAATTTGACGATTCTGACATTCCGCAGTTCCCCGGGAATTTGAAAACGGTACCGCAGGTTATCCCTCATCCGCAGGGCCTGGAGTTTAAGATAATTCCGGGTATGGTTAATCTCCTGATC
>JAISBN010000047.1 GCA_031266175.1 Treponema sp.
GGAGCGGCTCTTGAAACTGGCCACGAAAAAGGATATCACAGGAGAAACCGCTTGAGCGGTTCGGCTGGATTTCTTAATTGTGGCGCACACTTTTTTCACTTAGATTTTATTTTGGCGCAATACGGATGGCGCAATGCCTCACGTTAAATCTTACCCTGGCGCGGCGAATTCCTCACGTTAAAATCTTACCCTAGCCCATTAATCTAAACCCGGCACAACAACTGCCGGGGGTATTTATGGGGCTTACAGCATAGACGGGCTTACACGCGAAGCAGCGGTTCGATACCGCGCCGCGGACAAGGCGGGGAAAAAACGGATCCTGGACGAGTTCACGACCTCCACCGCTTATCGCCGTGAATGTGCCCTCCAACCGCCCGGATTCTTTTACCCCTGCATGAAACTCGTTTCCAAGGAGTGTATAGGCCCCAAGTACCGCAAGCGTTACGACTAGGCCAGACCGCCTTTCCAGCGTCTCAGAACCATGTAAAGCCGCCGTTCTCGCCCTGAAAAATTCAACCGCCCTGGTGGAACAACAGTCCCTGCTGAACCGGGCTATTGAAAATCTGGGGCATTGTACGGATACTTTTTAAGCCTTCTTGAGAGGGCTCCTGGGCTCCAGCATATATCGCGAGCTGAGCCGAAACGGAACCAATGGGGTGTATACCGGTAATGAGGCCCAAGCCCTGAGCATACAACGGCGCTTGGAAACCAAGCCAAGCCCCAAGCTCGATGACTATGCGCTCATGCGGGAAATTATGAGCTTGTTCAAACAGGACCTGTCCGCGGACCGGATTCCAGGCCGGCTGGTATGATGCAAATCCTTTTGATTTACTTGTAACGCAGATACATGATACTTATAATAGCCTCGAGAAGTATAAAAACACTCCGGAACCGCCGGACACAAGAATATTTAATATGCTTTTACATGCCGGCGCCGATATTCATAAGCGCCCTTATGTCTGGCATCTGGTAGTTTTTTGGGGGAATAAAGCTATTGAAAACATAAAAACACGTGGCGATATGTATGGGCACAAACGTCCGGATGAAGAAATAAATAAAGAAATCGGTATGTACGTTCAAGATACAAATCGGTTATTAAAATTATTTTTGCAAAATAATGCAAATCCGGATAAAAAAGGAAACTTATATCCCTATCATTTGCCGCAAACGCTAAATATGACCGATGAAGAAGCGGAGAAATATTTTGAGCAGGGAACACGGGCTATTAATGAGGCGATAAAAAAGGGTATAATGTGGGAAAGTCAAGTTGATTTACTCTTGCAGTACACGAAACTTGACGAAGAATCATTAAATGCCGTCCAAGAATCTAATGATCCGCTTATGCTTGATAAAATTAGAAGATTGTGGGACTTGCAAAAAAATATGAGTAACGAATGTGATACCCCGTAGTGTCAGCTAATTCAACCCAGTCCCCGAAACCTGTAGTGTCACTAAAACAAGGCCTGTAAAGCCGTACCGGTTGGCGAGTAATTACCCGCTTCATGCAAAAAAAACGGCTCCCTTCGGGGCCGTTTTTTTGTTACAGGTCGTTTAGGCCCGTATCCACCAGGCCGGTAAGGGTGTCCACCGCGGCCTGTTCGTCTTCTCCCCGGGCGCTGATCTCGATGCGGGTTCCTTTGGTAAGCATCATGGCCATTACCAGGGCTATGGATTTGGCGGAACAGTTTTTGACGGGCTTGTCTTCGCCGTCAAGCCTGGTAATGGTTATATCGGAGCTGAACTTCTTTGCCTCCCGGACAAAAAAAGATCCCGGCCTGGCGTGGAGGCCCGATTTATTGATGATGACTGTCTTTTTGGCGTACATATACTTCTCCCTTACTGTGCGATGAGTCTTTCCATTTCCGTCTTCAGCAGGTCCTCTATCCGGGGCGCGGTGGAAAGAAGACGCAGTTTATCCGCCAGCTCCCGGGCCCTGGTCATGGTAAGCCTGGTAATGATCCGTTTTACTCCGGACACATTGGAAGCGGCCATGCTGAATTTTTTAATTCCCATGCCGATAAAAGCCATCACCGCCATGGGATCTCCCCCCATTTCGCCGCAGATACTTAAGCTCTTTCCTTCCTTTTCAAACACCCGGGCGGCGTTATGGATAAGCCTGAACATGGCGGGGTGGTAGCTTTGGTAGTATGCCGCCACATTCGGATTAAGCCGGTCCACCGCCATAAGGTACTGGCACAGATCGTTGGTTCCGATGCTGGCAAAATCAACTTCATGAACAACCAGATCCGCCATCACCGCCACCGCGGGGATCTCTATCATAATACCCACGCTCATGTTTTTATTAAAGGGGACGCCTTCACTTTCCAGTTCCGTCCGGCATTCTTCAAGGTAGTACTTTGCTTTGTGGAGATCTTCCAGGCTTCCCACCATGGGAAACATCAAAGCCAGATTGCCGTAGCTGCTGGCCCGCAGGGCGGCCCGGAGCTGGGTTTTAAAAACATCGGTTTTCTGGAAACAAAGCCGCAGGGCCCGGCATCCCAAAAAAGGGTTGTCCTCTTCAGGCAGATCCATGCTTTCAAAAGTCTTATCCCCTCCTATATCAAGGGTACGAAGGATTACCTGTCTTGTGCCGTAAACTTCCACCGCCTTTTTATAAACCTGGAACTGCTGGTTCTCGCCGGGCAGGTTCTTGCCCTGCATAAAAAGGAACTCGCTGCGGAAGAGACCAACCCCGCCGGTAAAGGCCGATGCTTCCAGCTCTTCATCGCTGACCGAGCCGATGTTTAAAAACACGTCTATCGGGGTTCCGTCCGCCATCACCGGTTCCACGGAACGGAATTTCCGTATTTCTTCCGCGGTCCGGTTATAGTCCGCCTGTTTTTGCAGATAGCCGGCCTGTTCCGCTTCGCCGGGTTCCAGAATCACGTTGCCGTCCAGGGCGTCCACCACGGCGGTCATGCCGTCCCGGACGGAGTTCATGATGCCGGTAATGCCCAGGAGCGCGGGTATTTCATAACTGCGGGCAATAATGGCCGAATGGGACGTATTGCCGCCGGTTTCCGTAACAATGGCCAGGACATTGTTACGGTTTAAGGTGGCGGTATCCGAGGGCAAAAGATCGCGGGCAAAAATAATCGCGGGAAAATCCAGCTCGGAAAGATTTTTTTGTTCTACCCCCGCCCAGATGCGGAGGATCCGGTCCTTGACATCCCGAAAATCGGCGCAGCGTTCCCGCATGATGTCGTCATCCATCTCGGCAAAAATGTGTACGTATTTTTCATAGACTTGTTCAATGGCATAGCCGCCGGCATAGGATTCTTCGTTAATCAGTTTAAGTATTTCTTCTATAATGGCAACATCGGTAAGTATATCTTCATGGGCTTCAAAGATTCCCGCCTTATCGGGATCTTCTTCCGCCATTTTTTCCTGCAGCTCCCGTAATTCCGCCGCGGCCTTTTTAACGGCTTCGTTAAACCGGGCGTTGTGTTCCGCCTTTTCAGCGTTACCGATATAGCTTTCGCCGATCTTTATTTTAAAGGGCGCGTAGACAAAAGAACGCCCCATGGCTATTCCCCTGGAAACGGGCAAACCCTGAAAAACCATATCCACTCCTCTGCGGGATTCGTTTGAAAACAAAGGATTCCCGCGGCGAACCGCGGGAACCTTATTCGATTGAAGCTCTGAAAACCTTTGGTTTTCAGAGCTTCACTTTAAATAAAGAGCGCGTCCTGGAGCCTGCGGAGCTGGACCATAAGGGTATTTTCATCCAGCTTAACGTCGGCATAGGTAACAAGTTCGCCTTTTTTTACATCCCTCAGCATTTCGGTACTTTTGTTTACCAGACCCATGGGAAGCACGTTCTTTTTCTTTGCCTCTTGGGCGGAGATAAAGGTGCCCCGGATGGTAAAGCCGCCTATTCCGTCAAGCTTTTCCCCGGCCTTCAGATCCCGCTTTGCGATGGTCCCCGTTTCGGCCACCAGTCCCGCCCTGGGAACAATACTGGGCGCCTGGTCAATGCAGGCCTTGGCCACCGTCAGGGGAGTTTCCAGGCTGGTTAAATGGTAGGGCCGGTACAGCACGTAGTTGGGACCGCTGCCCATGCTTAGGTACGCAAGCTCGTGGTTAATGCAGGGAAGCTTTGACGCGATGATGATAAACACTCCCGGAGCCACGCCGTTGATGTATTCCACGGTTTTGTAGCTGGACAGGATCCCCCCCCGGCCTTCGCTTTTAAGGGAAAGAAGATCCGGCAGTTCCTTAACCTGGCCCGCCGCGCCGTGGGCTCCCGTCACATCGGGGAGAAAACCGGTGGCGTTGGCCATGGCGGTCATTTCCACCATGGTTTTGGTCCCGTCCTTAAAGGCGCAGATCATCTTGGCGCTGGCGCCCTTGCGCTTTGCCTCTTCCGCCACGGTTTCCGGGGTGCAGTCGTAATCGATGACATTGTTTTTGCCCTTGCCGATTACCCGGACTTCAAAACCCAGGGCGTCGGCAAAGTCGTAAAGCTCCATCACCGCTCCGGGCTCGTCTCCGGCGCTGCCCGAATAGATAACCCCCGCGTTGCAGGCCATTTTATACAGTATATGGCCTATGCACACGTCGGTTTCTACATTGAGCATGACAATGTGCTTTTTGTTGTTGATTGCGTCCATGGCGACTTTGGCGCCTATTTCGGGAACGCCGGTGGCGTCCACCGCGCAGTGGATGGCGCCGCACTTGGTGGCCAGCTCATTATTGGCGGTGACCACGAATTTACCCGAGGCCAGGAGTTTATTCCCCTCTTCAATGGTTTCGGCCGCGGCAAAGTCCTTTCCTTCGGTTAGACCCGCTTCCCTGTAGGCGGTCTTTGCGTTTTCCGGAACCACATCAACCACCACCGCCGGCCTCATGCCCTTCATGGACATCACCTGGCTGACCATTCCTCTGCCCATCTGACCGGCGCCGACAATGCCGGCATAAATGGGGGTTCCCCGTTTTTCCAGCTCCGCAAGTTTGTAATTCATTCCTACCATTTCACCAACATCCTTCAGTTCTTAATGAAAATAAATCTCAAAGGGCGAACCAGGTTTGATCTCCGGCATGCCGTTTCCCTTGAGCACAATGTGGCCGTCCAGCTCCGCTTTATCCGCTCCGGTAAAGACAAAGGTACAATGGCCCATCTTTCCCAGGGTATAGTTGGCTTCCGGCCCGGCCGCGGTAACGGTATACCGCTTGTTCCCCAGCGCCACCTCGTCCCCGGGCTTTACATCCCGGGGAAGCGCGGCGGCGGTGTGCAGGGCGGAAAGCTCCGCAAGTTCATCGGGGGCGTTTTCGTTAAAAACCACCACCATACCCTGCTCAAAAATCTCGTTGTAGGTTTCACCCAGTTTCGTAACCGTGGTTTTGTAGTCCATCTCTCCGCCCTTTTGCTTTATTTAATAAAGACCAAAGCTGAAGAGATAGGCGATAACCACCGCCGCCGGTCCCGTAATAAGACGGGAGAATAAAACCGCGGGAACGCCGGCATTGATCGTCTCCGGTTCCGCTTCTCCCAGAGCCAGGCCCACGGGAACAAAGTCGCCGCCGACCTGGGCGTCAATGGCAAAAAGCGCGGGCAGAGCCATGGAAGGCTTAATGCCCCCCGCGGCAATCTGTTCACCCACCAGGACGCCGACGATTTGGGCGATAACCGCTCCGGGGCCAATGATGGGGGAAATAACCGGAATGGCGCAGATAATGCTTACCACCAGCATCCCCGGAAGGGAGCCCGCCAGGGGCGCTATATTATCGGCGATAATTTTACCCAGGCCGGTACCGTTGATAATACCGACGATCATGGACACGAAGGCCATAAAGGGCAGGATGTGCCGGACCACCATGTCAATGGTATCCCGTCCCGCCTGGAAGAATTTGCCGACCACCGCGCCGACCGATTTCCCCACTCGGGCCAGAACGCCGTAGCCCTGGTTTGATGTATCCGCCGCCGCTGACGACGACGTTTCCGGTGCGCTGCTTTGGGTAAGCGCTTCGCTTCCGTCCGCGTAGGCCAGGTTTTCAAATTTGACGCCGGAAACATAGATGTCTTCGGTTATGAATTTGGCCAGGGGGCCGGAAGGACCGGTAGCCATCAGGTTAATCGTGGGAATCCGCTTTTTGGGATATACCCCGCAGCGGGCCGTTCCTCCGCAGTCAATGACGACAACGGCGATCTGATCTTCGGGGATGCCGGTGGTAAAACCGTCCGCCGCCTGGGCGCCGGTCATTTCGGCTATTTTCCTGGTTATCTCGTCAATGCCGCCGCCGGTTACCGATACAATCTTGTTCTTTTGATCCGTGGGCTGAATGACCAGGGGGCCGCCCCAGCCGCCGCGGCCCGCGGATATTTTTACGGTCTTGTACGCCATCTTATGCCCCCTTCTTCTTCATAAAGAGCTGTGTGAGCCGTTCGGTTAAAAGCCCCCGGATAAGGATCACGATAACGCCCACCAGGAAGTACCGGATAGCCAGGGGTCCCAGGCTGTATCCAAGCTTGGTAAGGCCGTTGGCAATGCCCAGGTACACAAAAAGTTCCCCCGGATTGGCATGGGGGAAAATCCCCGTAATGGGATGGCAGAAGGAAACTGCCGCGTCATAAAAAGCCGGTTTGTATTTTTCATCCAGAAATCGGCCAAAAGTATACGCCATGGGGTTGCACAAAATAAACATGGACACCACCGGAAGTACTGTGTAGCGGAGCAGCCAGAATTTACTGCATCCCCTGGCAAAACCGTCCACCCTTTCCTGTCCTATAATTGCAATCAGGGCATTGACAAAAGTGATGAGTACCACCAGGGTGGGCACAATACCGGTGACCAGCCCCATGAAGTTCTGCCCCCCAAGGTTGAAGAGGTTGATAAACCACTCCGCCGCCCTGGCAAGCGCTCCTAATACGTTTTCCATCTTCGATCCTCCATTTTATCCAGGTCCCTTTCCGCTCTTGCCGCCGCTCCTCCTTACAAGCGTCTTGTTTTAACGGATCGGAACCGTATTCGAAGGCCCGCCATACGGCAGGCCCGGGAATCCTGTTCCGCCAGCTAGTTCTCTTCCGCTTCCGGCAGATCACGGACGTCCGTTTCCGGCGGCTCAGGGCTTTCCGCCTCCGGTAACCCGCGGGCTTCCGTCTTCCACGCGTCTTCTTGTTCCGCGGCCGCCACGACTGCCTGTTTTCTCACGTACCGATCCACCGCTTCCACGGCCTGAATCAGGGCGCCTTTCTTTTTGCTCAGCTCATCAGGATTGTAGGGATGCCGCTTCCGGTACCACTTCATTTCCCCGGCGTCCCGTTCAACGCCGATGCGCCGGAGTTCTTCCAGGGATAATCCGGTATAGTCTTTTACTTCGTTAAAGCGGGCAAAAATCGTATAGCCCCTCATGCTTTGAACGCTTATGACCCTGTCTTCCCGGGCATTGTACACCAGGATAAGCAGCTCGCCGGGTTTGAAGAGCCCCCTCCGCTGTCCCATGCCCAGAATCCTTCCTTTCCCCCGCCATTTCCGGACGGCCTTCTGGTACTGTCGTACCTGGAAATAACCCATCAACATTTGAAGGGCCAGGAGCGAAAAAATAACCAGAAAAACAAGTTCCCGCTGTCCGATGGTAAGCCTCCCCGAGTGTCTTACAATACACCGGATTTTTTCACCTGTCAAGTTTTTTTTGAAAAAATTTAAAGAATGTTAAATTTTTTTACAAATGTAAAAAATAGATCGGTTTAACTGTTAAGTATTAAAGCGGCGGCAGCCTCGTCGATAAAAATATCGGTGATCAGCTTTCCCCTTAACGCTGCCCGAATGGCCCTGGCTTTTGGTTTTCCGCAGGCGATGCCGACACGCTGGGGAACGGCAAGAAAATCCCCGGGGTCAATGCCGACGATGCGCCGGTTGGCGGGAATATTCATATACCGGCCGTGCTCGTCATAATGATACCCGCAAAGGTCGCAGCAGGAACCGGTATTGTATATCTCAAAGGCTTCCTCGGGAGAAACAAAGCCCGCCCGGACCAGGCCGCTTTCTCTTGGATCGTCGGAACTAATCCCCACCAGGGCTATATCAAGGTGTTTGGTTCTTTCGTAGGTTTCCCGGATTCTTTTTTCGGAAAGCAGGGATTTTCGCAGGTCCTCGCTTTGAACAATAAGGGGCGCCAGCAGGCTAAAGTACCGGGACCGCAGTTTGGAAGCAAGCAGACGGGCCAGTTCCGAACCGTCGGGAAAGACCGCCGAGCCGCCGAGCCCTCCCATGAGCTGAATAACTTCTCCGTCGTTGATGGGGGATTGGGCAAGCTCCCGTATCATGTGGTACAGCGAATTACCCCAGGAAAGGCCGATATGAAGGTGATCCCGCAGCAGGGAGGCAAAAAACAGCGCCGCGTGGTAACAGGTCTTGGTCAGGGTTAGGGCGTCGTTCTTTTCGTTGGGAATCACGGAAGCCGATTTTAATCCGTAGCGCTCTACCAGCTGCCTGCTCAGGGGCGAAGAAAAAGGGGAACTGCCGTTAAGCCGTATCTCGACGATACCCTTTTCCTTGCATTCCTTGAGGATCGACGCCACCGTGGGCCGTGAAATTTTATATGCCTTGGCTATTTCCGACTTTGGCATTTCATCGATGTAATAGCTTTTTGCTATGGAAAGCAAAAAATCAAGGGTTTTGTTCATGCCGCGCCGTTTCCGAAACTTCCTTTTTTAGCATACCTTAAAAAATATCATAAAAAAGGAGGGGTGTAAATGCGGCTTTATTTTACCGTTTTACCGCCGCGGAATCCCCCTTTTACAAGCTTCTTTTTTTTAGTATTATTAAAGGCAATGAGCAAGGCCGCAAAGGGATTTCAGGTTAATCAAAAGATAGTTTACCCCAGCCAGGGCGTGGGAGTTATCCGGGCCATCGAAAAGAAAGTTTTCAAGAACGAAAAGATCCCCTACTATCGCATTTATCTGGAAGTTTCCGATATGACCATTATGGTGCCGGTAGAAAGGGCCGAAGGGCTTGGAATCAGGGCAATTGTGCCCAGGGACGAGGCGCTGCGGGCGCTGGAACTGATAGCCGAAGACTACGAGCCCATCCCGTCGGACTGGAAGCTCCGGTATCAGATGAATCTGGATCTGCTTAAAAAGGGCAGCGTTTCCGACATTGCCACCATCGTCAGATCGTTGTACCACCGGAGTAAAGTCAAGGAGCTGCCCATCCTGGAGCGGAAACTCTACGATTCGGCGCTGAAACTGCTCGAGGACGAAGTTTCCTTTTCCCTGAGGAAGCCCCGGGAAGAAGTGGAAGAACTGATCTTTAACCGGCTGGAATCCAGATAGTCCCCGCCATGAGTTCCGTTATTGCCGCGATTATTGCCGCAGCCGGTTCTTCAAGCCGCATCGGAGTCAAAAAGGAATACCGCCTGGTGGGGGATAAGACCGACATGGAAGGGCGGCCCCTGACGGTTCTGGGCAAGGCCGCCTTGGCTTTTGCCGCCTGTTCCCGAATCAATACGGTGGTGATCACCGTTCCCCGGGCCCCCCATGTGGGGGAATTTGCCGCCCGGGACAGCCTGCCCGCCCGGCTTTTAAAGAACCGGGCCAAGCCCCACTTTCTCTTTGTTACAGGAGGGCCTACCCGGCGCAGCTCGGTCCATCATGCCCTTTCTCTTTTAGAGGGATACCATCCCGATTACGTGCTGATCCACGACGGCGCCCGCCCCTGGGTGGAGCCGGTCCTGATAGACCGGGTTATCGACGCGACGCTGAAACACCAGGCGGCCATACCCCTGCTCCCCCTGACCGATACTCCCAAGGAAATAGACGAGGCGGGTTTTGTCAAGCGCCACCTCCGCCGGGTGCTGGTCGGGAACGCCCAAACCCCCCAGGGTTTTGCCTTTCCCCGGATACTGCGGGCCCATGAGCGGGCCGCGGAGCGGGAACACGCGGAGGGCTGGATGTATACCGATGATGCCGAAGTCTGGGGCGAATTCGAGGGGGCCGTCTACGCGGTTCCCGGTTCCCCCCTGAACAGGAAAATCACCTTTCCCGAGGATTTGGAAATTCTGGTCAAGAACGGAGACAGCGGGAACCATGAAAACAAGCGTCGGGATAGGACGTGACCTCCACCGGCTTGTTCCGGGAAGGCCCTTCCTGCTGGCGGGAGTCCGGCTTCCCTTTGAAAAAGGGGAAGCCGGCCATTCCGACGGCGATGTCCTGGCCCACGCGGTAAGCGACGCCGTCCTTGGCGCCGCGGCCCTGGGGGACATCGGCGAACTGTTCCCCCCTTCGGATCCCGCCTGGAAAGACGCAGATTCCATGGTCCTGCTGCGGCAGGCCTGGAAGCGGGTAAGGGCCGCGGGCTGGCGGCTTGAAAACCTGGACTGCGTGGTGATCTGCGAGGCGCCAAAAATTCTTCCCTGGCGGGAACAGATCCGCTCCGCCCTGGCCGGGGCCCTGGATGTTGACGCTGCGGCGGTATTTGTCAAAGGCAAAACCGCCGAAGGCCTGGACGCCGCCGGCCGGGGGCTGGCGGTAGAAGCGGAAGCGGTGTGCCTGCTGGGTAAGGATCTGTAAAACAAAGCCGCCGGTCAATTTTGAGCAGTGCTTCATCGAAATCCCGGCGGAAGCGGAAAAAGACTTACAGGAAGGGATCGCTGTCGGCTTCGGGGAGGGCTTCCTCCGCTCTGACGGGTTCCGGCGCGGTCCGGAAAACTTCCACAAAGGGCTCCGTTCCGGCCAGCATTTTGGGAACCGAAAGAAGGTACATATCCTCTTTAACCGGAAGGACAAATTCCCCCTCAAAAGGAGCTTCCCCGCCGGAAAATTCAACCCGGATCCGGTGTTTCGATCCGGTAACGGTAAAGCGGTCCCGGTCCCCCCGGAAAAACGCTACCCCTTCCTTTCCGTCCACGGAAACGGAAATCCGGTCCGGCGCCCGGATGTGGGGGTCCACGTCCCGGTTATCCACCAGCAGGCTGTGGCCCCGGTTGGTCATAAAGAGAACCGCTCCCAGCAAAATCCAGGCCGCCGCGATGCCGATCCGGAATTTGGTCCGCCGGGTAAATTGATAAGCGAAACCTTTCCGGACAGGCTTTTCTTTCATGGGCGCGTTCCTTACTTGATAATTGAAATTACCTTTTCCAGGGCTTTGAAACGCCGGGAAAGGGCTTCTTCGGTACCGGGATTTTCCACGTTCAGATAGAGGGAATACCGGGCATCGGGAGATACCGCCGCGGGAGTTAAAAGGCCTCCGGCAAAGCCGGTATTATTCGTGGCGGAAAGGCGGCTTATGCCGTCGTAGGGATATTTGGCTTCCACCACGTCGTTCCAGTATTCCATGCTTTTTACCCCCAGCCGTTCATCGGGTTTAATATGCTGGTGGATCATAAAATAGTCGTTGCCCTTTATGTCCCGCTGGACAATCACCGAACGGAAACCGTATTCGATTTTGTTGTCCCGCTGGTAATAGGACGGGACCATAAAAAGGGTTGACTGCGCGGTCCAGTCAAAAACGGAATTGTCCGCGGTAAACGACATCTGGGGCATGGCAAGGCTCATGGTTTTTTTCGATTCGTCCCAGTCAAGGGCAAACTGTTCCAGGGAACCGGGCAGCCAATCCTCCATGGAAAGGAATTCTTTCCATTCCCGCATATCCCCCTGGTAGGCGGCGGCCACAAGATCGCAGGCCGCCTCCAGGTCCCACTCATAGATGTGCCGCTTGGAAGACGACTGCCGGGTCATCAGGACCACCGGCCCGTTGGGCATGGGGAGTATATAGGCGAGCATGATCGTGTCTTCAAAATCCAGGAGCCACCAGGTTTTAATCCAGGTTCTGCCCTGTTTGTCCCGGTATTCCCCGGTTTCCACGGGATCCCCAAAGGACAGGATCCGGTACTTGCCGGTGTTCCCCAGGGTCCGCTCCATGTTTGCCCAGGAAAGGATCGTGTCCATGACCATCCGGGGATCGGTGTTAAGCTTTTCCGGGGACGATGATTTGGGGCGGCGGATCTTGAGCAAGATAATCTCCGAAACCGCCGACTGGAGGATCGCTCCATCGTCGGGAAGGGCAAAGTCCTGTACCGTAAGATCGGAAATTTTCCACTGATCGTCGTTTTTGTCCACAAAGGTAAATTCGGGAAAATCCGTATTCACCGACTGGTTCAGAATATACCGGTTGTTGGGGCCCTCCAGATATTCCGGGGCCTCGGCGAACAATTCGGCCATGACCTGGGGATACTGGGTCTTGTAGGCTTCAAACAGCGTCTGCCGCAGGCTTTTATAGGACGCGGGGAGTGCGGCGTCCAGCTCAAAAACCCGGGTAATCCTGTTGGCCAGCAGCAGGTGGACGTAGGTATACTTGCGCCTGAAGTGGGTGCTGTCGGAGGGGGCGGAAAGCAGCTCCGCCGCGGGGAGCGAATAGAGGATATTGTCCCGCAGGGCGATCACCACCCCCACCACTTTGCCGTCGGCGGTAACCAGGGGGCCGCCGGAATTACCGGGGTTGCCGTCGGCGGAGGATTTGAGCAGGTTCCACCGGCCCTCTTCTTCTTCGGGCACGGTGCCCAGCACCAGGCCGTTCCGGACCACAATGCCCTCTCCCAGGGCGTTGCCGATGCTGTATACCTGGGAATTAACGGCAAACGAGGGGTTCAGCTCGAACCAGGAGGTAAAGACTTTGTCCCTGACGGTAAAGACCACAAAATCCTTTTCGTTGGAGGTTTTGTTCACCCGGTCCACTTCGTAGACGGAGCCCCCGGAATCCCGGATATAGTATTCCTTAAAGACATCGCTTTCGGCGCTTAAATCAAGCACATGAAAGGCCGTTACCGCCTCGGAGGGGGAAACGGCAAAGGCCGTCCCGATGGAATAATACCGGTCGCTGCGGATGGCGTAGGGGATCACCGACCAGTCCAGTTCCTTGTCGTAGAGGACGTTTTTTTCTTCCGGTTTTTTAATCACCACCTCAAAGACCGCGTCCCTGACCAGGTTCTGTAATTTCGGGGAAAGCCCCCCGGGAACGCCGGGCTGTACCTGCTGGGACTGGCAGGACATAAAGATACAAATCAGTACCGGTAAAACGGCGGTTATTTTTTTTATCACAACAAACTCCTTATGGTACAACCCGGTGGTATTCTATAACTATACCCCAGGTTTTACGGCTTACTCAATTATCTCTGGAAACGCCCCGCAGGCTCTGCCGGGCTTTTTCCGCGTTGGCCCGCTTGCGCCAGGCGTGAAGGGCCAGGGCCAGGGCGATAACCGCGTAACTAAAGGCGTCCCGGAAATACTCCCCTATCATGGCGTTCTCGAAGAGGTTGATCCCCGCCCGGGGCACCACAATGTACATCAGGTGGAGCAGCACGGTCCCGACAAACACGTTGGGTATGGTGGCTTTGCTCACCGACGCGCCCCCCACCAGAATTGCCGCGGCGGCAAAGAACCCCGTCTGGCGGTGGGCGTTGTAGGTTGCCACGTTCCCCATATTCTGAAGAAAGATAATCTGGCCCAGGCTTGCCAGGATCGTGGAAATAACGATGGCGATGATCCTGGTCCGGTCCACGGGGATTCCCGCGGCGTGGGCTACCTGCTGATCCTGGCCCACCGCCCGCATATCCTGGCCCAGCTTGGTCCGCCGGAACCATACGATAAAAAGGCACAGGACCCCGATAACCAGGTAATTTGCCAGGGGAATGTTCAGCGTTATTCCGTATCCCTCCCTTCCCGAAGGGAGAGCAATGTTAAGGGGGATCAGCTTGTCCAAAGACTGGCGTACCGAATCCAGGGTTAGGGTATTGCGGATTCCATAGCCCCGGGAAAGGGTAATGTTAAGGGAATGAACGGGGATAATGAACCCCATAAAGTAGAGCACCACCAGCTGGTAAAAACCGTCCATAAAAAATCCCAGGATATAGCCCGTTACCATTTCCCGTCCCCGGGCCTTGTTGAGGATATGCCCCGCCATCATCCCCAGTCCCGCGGCAATGGGCACGCCGATAAGGCCGGCAAATACAAGCCCCGGTACGCCGATAATGTTCCAGTCCACCGCAAAGATAAGGCCGATTTCCCCCGCCATGGCCCCCAGGACCATGCCGAAATTGATTCCCATACCGGCCATGATGGGAAGGATCAAACTGAACACCAGAAAACAGTTCCGTCCGATACGGGTAAGGATGTCCTGCAGGATCGACGCGGCGGAAAGTCCCGACAGGGGAATTGCCGCCAGGGTAATCACCACAAAGATAAAGACCACCACGTTGTCCGCCATAAAGGCCCCGGGATTAAATCGCTTTTTCATTTGGCCGTCCTGGTGCGCCGGGTCAGCGCGTAGATGATCATCCCGTTGGAGATAAGTATCCTGATTACCTCGGACATGTCGGTTTTAAGGACGCTGTTGATCACCGAAGGGGTCATGGCAAGGATGCTCTGGAAGAGGAAGGTGCCCACCACCACATTAAGGATGCCTGCCTTGTTGACCGAAGCGCCCCCCAGGAGGATCGCCGCCACCGCGGGAAAGGCCATGTAGAGGGGGGCGTTATAGAGCTGTACAAAGCCGAAGCTCTGCTGATATACTAGGATCCCCACCGCCCCGTAAATAGTGGAAATCACCACGCTTATCACCCGCATATGGTTGGCCGAGACTCCCCCCGCCCGGGCAAAGTCGGGGTTGGACCCCACCGCCGTCAGGGCCGTCCCGGTACGGCTCCGCATAAAGAGCCACATGATAAAGGCCATGAGGACAAAAAACAGAATCGCCCCGGTGGGGAATTCAAAGTTCCGTCCGATCCGGATCACCAGGAAATCGTTCAGGACATGGGACCAGTAGCCGTCCAGGGTAATGGTGGTCCGCAGTCCCTGGCCGGTATAGCCCCAGACCATGGTGGGATTGGTAAAGGGCAGGATAAGCCACATGATTGCCATAAAGGTAACGACGGAAAAACCCACATACATGGCGATGGTCATCTCCTCGCCCTTCACTTTATTGAGGAGTATGCCGTACAGAAGGCCAAAGATCACCGCGAAAGGAAGGCTTAGCAGAATCGCCCCTCCAAACCCCGCGGCCCCGGCAAGGTGGAACTGCATGGCCAGGGTGGACCCCAAAAGGCCGGCGATAATCCCCACGGGAAGGCCGAAGTTCAGCCCCGCCCCCGCCTGCATCATGGGTACCATCGCCAGGACCATCACCCCGTTCTGGCCGAAGCGGACAATCACGTCTTTAAGGGAGTTGTCTACCCGGACTCCTACAAAGGGGGCCGCCAGGAAGAGCAGGACCACAAAGAAAAAGATGATAAGCCGGGGCCAGCCAAAGTCCGCTACAAAGCCCGCCAGTTTTGCCTTCAATTCGCTGTTCATGCGCCCTCCTTAGACCGGGAACAGGACGCTTCCGGCCGCGGGTTCATTCCTTTCCCCCTGTTCCGGCGGCCGTCAAATTCCCGCCTGCCGCCGGCTCCCCGGACATCAGGAGGCCGAATTCCGTTACCGGAGCGGCGGGGGGCAGGATCCCGGCGATGCGGCCTTCGGATACCACGGCGATCCTGTCGCAGATGGAACGGAGTTCTTCCAGCTCGCTGGAAATCATCACGATAGTGATTCCCTGCTCCCGGTTGTAGGCCCGCAGGGTATCCAGAACGATTTTCTTGGCCCCCACATCGATGCCCCGGGTCGGCTCGGACACAAAGAGGAGTTTCGGTTCCAGGGCAAAGGCTTTGGACAGGCAGAGTTTCTGCTGGTTTCCGCCGGAAAGCTCTTTGGCCGCCTGTTTGCTGGAGGTACATTTTATTTCCAGTTTTTTGATATACCTTTCCGCCAGTTCCGTCATGGCCTTTTCGTCCCGGAGCCGGAAAAGGCCGCCGAAGAAGGGTTTCAGGTAGGCGCCCTTGGTCTGCATGGCCCCGAAGGCGATGTTCCAGTCCAGGCTTTCGTCCAGGAGAAGGCCCATCCCCCGGCGGTCTTCGGACACAAAGGCCATCCCCGCGTCAAGGACTGTTTTGGGGTTCCCCAGGGGAATTTCCCCTCCGTTAAGGAAGATTTTGCCCCCCGCGGCAAAGAGGCCCATGATTCCGTTGGGAATGCCCAGCTTTCCCTGGCCCGCAAGGCCGCCGATGCCGAAGATCTCTCCCCGCTTGACAGAAAAGGAAACATCCCGCACCGTTTCGCCGGGCATGTCCACCCAGAGCTTTTCCGCCCGGAAGGCTTCGCCTTCAAGCTGCCGTTCTTCCCGCCGGACCGCCGCGTCCATCTCCCGGCCCACCATCCAGGACGCCAGGTCCATGACGGTAAGATTTTTGCTGGAAACGTCCCTGATGATTCGCCCGTCCCGGAGGACCACCACCCGGTCGGCGGCGGCGGTAATTTCGTGGAGCCGGTGGGAAATAAAGATAATGCCGATACCCTCCGCGGCCAGGGACCGGAGAGCTTTAAGAAGTATCTCCGCCTCGCTTTCGGTAAGCACCGCGGTGGGCTCGTCCAGCACCAGCACTTTAACGCCCCGGCGGTCGATTTCCCGGGCAATTTCGGTAAACTGCTTGTGCCCCACGGGCATTTCCGATACCAGGGTATCCCCCGCGATGTTAAGCCCGAGTTTGGCGATGGCCCTTTCGGCCCGCTCCTGCATCTCCTCCCGTTTCAGGGTGGCGAGGCGTTCGCCAAAAACCTCTACCGCGGGATTACCCTTAACGGGCTCCCTGTCAAGGAGGATGTTTTCCGCGGCGCTAAAGCCCGGGATAAGGGAGAATTCCTGATGAACCATGCCGAAACCGGCGTCCAGGGCGTCGAAGGGGCTTTTAAAAGAAACCTGCCGATCCTCAAGATAAATCCGGCCCCGGTAACCTCCGGTATCGGCGATTACCGGCATGCCGAACAGAATATGCATGAGGGTGGTCTTGCCGGCGCCGTTTTCGCCGACAAGCCCCAAAATTTCCCCCCGGTTAAGGGAAAAATTTACATCCTCAAGAACCGTGGTTCCGTAAAAATCCTTGGACACCCCTTCCAGTTTAAGAAGGGGCCGCATCCACTACTCCTATTGCTGCTGAAACTTGATCTGATAGTACTTGTCCTCCACCTTCTGGTTCCTGGCCCGGATGCCGGTATTGGCGTCGATATAATTACCGCCGCTCCACCTGGCGCCGGTGGTAAATTCACCCAGCGCGGCATACAGATCCGCAGGATTATCCAGTTTGGCGGTTCCGTCGATTACCCGCTTGGCAAGCTCGCCAAGACCGGCGCTGACGGTAAAACCGTAGGAGAAGGCCCAGGTGCCAAAACGGCCTTCGCCGCCCTTTTCCACCACCGCGGCTTCAACCTTTTTAAGGATCGCCGGGAAGTCTCCCGCTTCGGCGGTAAGGTCAATGCCCAGGGCGCCGGGATACCCCATCAGAGGGGAGGGAAGGTCCGCTTCGATGAACATGCCGCCCATGGCCAGAAGCTGCTTGAGCAGCGGCTCGGTGTGGGCGTCGTTGGTGCAGAAGAAGGCCGCTTTCTGGCCGTACTGCTGGATCCACTGGGGAGTCTGCTCCAGGATGTACTGCTGGGCTCCGGCCACCCCCACGTCGGAGGTGGGGTCCGGGGCGGTGACAAACACAAACTTAAGCCCCAGGTCGTTGCAGGCCGCTTCAAAGATCTGGCGGCGCAGCCCCAGGGATTCATAGCTCATGTGCCGGGGGAAGGAGATGTGGACAAAGGTATCGGCCCCCAGCTGTTTGGCGGCCCAGATGATCGTATAACCCCGGGAGATAAAGTCCGCGCTGATGGCCAGATCCGCGGAGCCCTGGATGACCAGGGGATCCTCGTGGGGTTCCCCGGCCAGCAGGATAATGTCGGACCGTTTTTCCTTAACCCGCTTAAAGGCTTCGGCGGTGCCGGGAATAGCCTGGTTAACGATGATCGCCTTCATCTTGGGATCATCCGCCAGGGCGACGATCTGGGTAATGGTAACTTCCTGCTGATCCATAAAGTTGTCGGGGTAGGTGATGTGCTGGATAATGCCGCCGTCGGAAACTTTGCCGTACCGGGCAATCAGTTCTTCCGCGCCCCGCAGATCGTCTTCGGACTGGGATACCGTACCGGTACAAATACCGATGTGGTACGGCGCGGAAGTATCCCCGCCGCCGCGGCTGCCGCAGGCCAACAGGACCACGCTCAGCAGGGTTACCGCAAAAAACACTGTTTTCTTCATAATTATTCCTCCATATGAAAAAATGAAAAAAGAAAAACTTTTTATGCCGTCAATTCCCCTGGAATTTTATGGCATAGTACTGTTCCGGAACTTCCTGATCCGTGGTGGGCAGGTACTTTCCGGGGACTCCCATGATATAGGTATCCATGTAGATAAGCAGGTGGTTCTTTGCCCCGACGCCGGTATTGGCATCCACATAGTAGGCTCCGTTCCACTGCGCCCCGGGGGTAAACACCGACAGGGCCGCCCACATATCGTCCAGGTTACCCAGTTTCGCGGTTCCCTCAATCACCCGCTTGGCATATTCGCCCCAGCCCGCGCTCTGGGCAAAACCGTAGGAAAAGGCCCAGGTGCCGAATTTGCCGGCCCCGCCTTTTTCGTTAACCGCTTCTTCCACCTTCCGCAGAATCGCCGGGAAATTGCCGGTTTCGGCGGAAAGGTCCAGCCCCAAAGCGCCGGGATACCCCATCAGGGGCGAAGGAAGGTCCGCCTCGGGCCGCTGGACGGTCAGGGTTTGGGTTCCGCTTACGCTGCCCCATCCGGCCAGGGCGGGTTTGCCAAAATCAATCCCCCCGGTTCCGCTTACCAGCTCAAGTCCCCTCAGGCTGACCGAGGCCCCGTTGGTTTCAAACGAAGGGACCAGTACAAAGGAGGCGATGTTCTCCACCGGGTACCAGACGGTGACGTCGATGGTTTTGGCGGCGTTGTCCACGACCCCCGCGGCGTCCCCCCTGGTCAGATCGGGGTTGTCGAATTTGGTAAACCCGAAGGATCGGAATTTCCCCTCCCCGGTGTCCACCTCTACCATGACCGTGTACTGCCGGATGTTCCCCAGGCCGCTGACCACCAGAAAGTTCACCGGGCCGGAAAAGTCGATAGCCCCGTCCAGGGCGGGGACGGTAAAGTCCGGGTTCTGTCTGATCAGGTCTATCACTTCGCCGGTCCTGTCCGGGCTGGCGTACAGTTCCCGCACTTCCCGGAACAGGTTGGCCGAGGGAAAGGCCCTTTGGATATACGGAAGGGTTACGGGGAGCAGGGTTGCCTTGGGGGAAACGGAAATCCCCGGAAGCAGGGCGGCGATGTCCGTCCCGGGGGCCACGGTAACGTGGACCGTGGTTTCCCCGATAAGAGAAGGCCCCATCTGGCCGGGAACCGAAAAGGAGGTGATGCGGTTCTCGTCGGGGGGAACCAGCTCGTGGAAGAAATTGCGGCACCCCAACAGGGCCAGAACCAAAGCCAGGGTCCCTGCCCCAAGCGCCGTACCGTAGAACACCGTCTTTTTCATAATCCGCCGCCTTTACCCGTTTATGATGGGTGCTTCTCTATTTTCTATGATGATTTCCACCCGCCGCCATTCCTGGTCCGAAACGCCGGTTTCGGACTGCCCTTCGCCGTACCATTCGACGCTTATCCGTTCCCGCTCGATGCCGTATTCCTTCACGAGATAATCCCCGCAGAACCGGGCCCGCTCTTCCGAAAGGCCGCTCAGCCACGCCGGGCTGCCGTAGGGCGCCGCGTACCCCCGAAGACGCACCCCCAAAGCCGGGGACGCCCGGAGCAGTTCCCCCGCGGCGTCCAGTTCCGCCGGAGGGGCGGCGGGAACGGCGGAATCGGCGGGAAAGTACACCACCCCGGCGATCCCGGCTTCGGCCGCGGCTTCCGGTACGGCCGGCCCGGAGGATATTTCCGGCCCCGCCGGTACTTCCGGCGTCCTCGCCGGACGGCGTTTCCCCAGGAGGAAGGGCTTCAGGCTTATCCCCATCTCCACCACGGGCAGGGGGAGCAGCCCGTCCCGTTCCACCACGCAGTCAATCCCCGCCCCGGCATAGAGGCCCACCCCGGGGGTCAGGGCCCAGCCGAGCCTGAGCCCGGCGTTAACGAGAACCCCCCCGCCGGAGGACCGGGACAGCTTGTCCAGCAGCATGGCGATGGCCGTTTCATAGTGGGTAACCGAGGAAAAGATCAGCCCCGCCCCTATCGAGGGGAGGACGCTGAACTTTCCCAGCCGGAAGGTATAGCCGGCCCTCAGAACAAGGGGAACCAGGTGGATATCCAGGACCAGGGGGTTGGTCCCGGCGATGTAGGTATACCCCGATTCCAGGGAAAGGCGGAAACGGCTCCATCCATACCCCGCCCCCAGGCGAAAGCCCGGATAGGGTTTAACCAGCCCGCCGGCAACCCCGTAGCGCTCCGCCACGGGGGCGTCCAGGGTTCCGGTAAAATCGGGGATGATATAGTACTGCCCTTCCAGGTCCAGGAAGAACCCCGCCGTCCACTCCGGCAGTTCCAGGGCAAAGGAACGGGCGCGGAGGAGAAAGAAAAAAACCGCCGCCAGGGCCCGCCTGTTCACACACACAAAAATTCCCCCTTATATTGTGTCCGTGTTGGTCTGTGTCTGTCCGTGGTAAAATCTCTTTCCCCTATCATGGAATAATAATAGAAGTAACCGGCCCCCACTGGCCGGTTTGCCCCTTGCCGTTTTCGTAACGGGGGCAGACATAGGCCGTCTTCCCCGCGTCCTCCGCGTCAAAGATGATCTTCTCGTTCCGCCGCCGGGTAAAACGGTAGTGCCGCAGGGGCTTCCCGTCTTTGGGCGCCGTCATCAGGTAGTGCTTCTCCGACGCCGCCTCTTCCAGGGTAGCCCCGCCGGGGGGCATGATCCCCACGTAAACCGCGTAGCCGTAGTCGCTTTCGGGGTTCAGCTCCTCCGTCCCCGGCATGGGACCCAGGTGAATCGTCACCGCGTGGGGGCCGCCGGGATAGCTCAGGGTCGCCAGGGGGGTCCCGTCCGGGGGCGGTATCCTCGTGGGATGGGTATCCTTTTCCCGGAACCCCAGGGCCGCCCAGTCCGCCGCGGTCAGGGGCGGAATTTTAAAGTACCGGTCCCGGAAGAACCGCATCTTGGCGGTCAGGGCCTTAAAGGCCTCCTGCACCTGGACGGTCACCACGGGGGTCCGCTCCTCCGCCTCCGAGGCCTTTTGCAGCAGTTCCTGGGCCGCCGCGAAAAGAAGCCCCAAATCGGTAAAATCCGCCGCCGGGATACCCCAGGCGGTCCGCCGTTCCGTGGTCATATACCCAATCCAGTTGCGGCACATCGAGAGAATCTCCGAACGTGGACCGGGCATCCAGTCTTTACTCATCGCCATCTATTTTTATCCTCCTCTTTAAGCCGCGTAAGCGGCGCTGTTAATCGAACATGAACACGAAGTGCTCATGCTGCCTCCTGTTTAAGTCATTCGGGCTTCCGCTTGAGTTATCCGGGTCCCCGATTAAGTCATTCGGGATCCCGGTTGAGTTATTCGGGCCCCCGATTAGGTTATTCGGGCTCCCTTTTAAGTTATTCGGGCCCCCGTTTGAGTCATTCGGACTCCCGTTTAAGTTATCCGGGTCCCCGATTAAGTCATTCGGGTTCCCGATTAGGTCATTCGGGCTCCCTTTTAGGTCATTCGGGACCCCGATTAGGTCATTCGGGCTCCCTTTTAGGTCATTCGGGTTCCCGATTAGGTCATTCGGGCTCCCTTTTAGGTCATTCGGGACCCCGATTAGGTCATTCGGGCTCCCTTTTAGGTCATTCGGGACCCCGGATGGGTTGTCCGGAAACAC
>JAISBN010000006.1 GCA_031266175.1 Treponema sp.
TCGGCTTTAAACTCTTTTGAGTAATTTCGCCGTTCCATACCCTTTTTGCTCATCTTCTGCTCCTTCTTGTTTGTAGTCCATGCTTATTTTTCTGTCTATCAGATGGGGTAAGGTCCAGAAGTTGTTGTCCTGCTGGGGGATATAGTATTCCACGATTGCTTTCTTCCCGGTCTGGATAAAACAGAACGCGTCTCCGATTGACGTACCCTGTATGTATCCGTAAAATGCCGAAATAAATAACTGAAACTGTCCGCCGTTCAAATATTCTTTTCGTTGAAGCCGTTCAAGAACATAATTGTAAAGATAGTCGATGCTTTCTATGCATTTTTTTACCTCTCCCTGTTCTATCGTAAAAACTTCATCAGACCAAATTTGCGTAAGATTTCCTCCCACGTCATAGGAGAAAAGGAACTTGCCGATTTTATACCGCGCATAAGCTTCATTGATACGCCAGGTTGTATGCGGATCGATAACCTCATAATTTCCTTTCCAGGAGGAATCTCCGGCGTTTACCTGCTGCATCCATTCGAATACCGATTGCTTAATATCGTCTGAAAAATTTACGCCCGTTGTATCATTTGACAGATAAATTGAAAGGCCGTTCATACCCGACGCTTTTGTGCCTTCCGGGAAATATCCCGAATCGATATAATAATCCGTAATTTTATTTTTAAACTTTGAAGCCTCATAGGGCTCGGATATCGTGATGGTATTTGTATTAAGATTAATAGTTCCCACCACATCGGCATATTCCCGCGTTTCCGTTACATATTTTTTGTACGTTGAAAAAGAATGGATATTGCCGACTTTACTAAAGAAAAGACGTTGTTCGTCATTTCTGGTACCGCCAAAAACTATCCTTCCGTTGAGAAACAAAACAGACTTTGGGTAGTTATTCATTGAAACAAGATATCCGCTTAATTCGTACTGCGAATCTTTTTCAAAAAAATCCCCTTTATTTATTTTTTCCGATGCGACAATCTCAACTACGGTTGATATTTCAAATTTCCCGATGGAAACAGCATCGTTGTCTAACGATATTAAAATGGGGTAATAATTTTCGTGTACCAGTACCATGACATCAAAATTCTGGGCGTACTGTACTTCATTGATTTCCGCCATGGCTTTATACAGCGGTGTCTCCACCGAATCGTTTACCGTACTTTTCAGTTCCCCGTCCTGGGAATAAATACGTATCCGCGCCGGAGTAAGTACCGTATCGCCGTCTTTCACCTCCGGAGTCAGGAACAGCAAATAACTGTTTTCCCGGTCGATAATAAACGGTATGATCCGCCCTTCGCCGGGCAGTTCCGCCAGGCGCCGGAAACCCTTCCGCCGGATAATGCCGCCCGTGGGAACCACGTCGAAGTTTTCAAGCCGGCTTACCCCCTGAAAATACTGGGACAGGTCGATGCGGCCGAAGAGGTTTTCCGACAGCTCGCCGGAGGCAAAATTAGTTATGAGCATAGCGTTCCCTGTGGAATCCGTATTCCTCCGACCAGAACCCCTTCGTCTTTTGCCGGGCGGCCCGGTTCCCGCCCGACGCGTTGATCGCCTCCTGCTTGATAACCATGGCTTCCTGCAGCAGCATCCCGTGCAGCTGGGGGTTGGCCGATTCCTTGACGGCGAATTTCGCGGCCAGGGTAAGCTCGACGTACTGGTAAAACTTCGGTTCGTACTCCAGCCCGACGTAATCGGGATAATCCTCGGAGGGTTCCGGGGTTTCCGGAAGCGCCGCCCCGATGTCCCGGGGACGCCCGGCGCGGATCACGAAATCGGGATCCGTTCCCGGCTTTCCCGCGGTAATGTATTCCAGCTCGTGGATATCCCCCGGTTTGCCGGCGCTCACAATCGCCACGTCCGGCCGCAGGCGCCGCCCGTTGGATACGTAAAGCAGTTCAGCCTTCTCCCGGTCCGTCAGGAGGAAGCGGCTTTCCACGACAAAATACGCTTCGTCCCGCAGCTCAACGGCTTTGGCGCAGTCATAGGGCAGGTCGTAGGCAAACCGGTAACCGGAAGGAAGACGGGGCAGGCCGGTCAGGGTCAGTTTTTTCCTGCGCCGGCCGCCCGTCCACGCGACTTCGGACAGAGCCTCAAGAAAGGTCTGGAGGTAAAAGGCTTTGGCCGTCAGGTAATTGGTGTTTTTATCGGCGATGTCCTGATCCGTTACCTGGAATTCGCCGACATATCCCAGCGCCCGGGTGACAATCCCCCTGTCCATGTTCACGGTTATTCCCCCGCTTTCTGACGCGCTGCTTTCTCAAAGTGGGGATTGTCCATTTTGTCGGCGAGGACAATTTCCCCCGCCCGGACATACACCCCGTTGTACGTGCAGTCGCACTTCGCTTTCCACTCCGCGGGCTGTTTGCCTGCGGGCTGTTCTTCCGCCATACATCTGTCCTTGGTAAAGCCCCCGGAGCGATCCGGGGGCCGCCCGGCTATTTGCCGAGGTAGGTATTGATAAACGCCTGTACCGTCCCCGCGGTAAACGTTCCCGTTTTGGTAAACGTCACCTTGACGTACCGGTACCGGTTCGGATTAATAGCGATCCTCGCGTCGCTCTTGTTAACGGCGGCCAGGGTCAGCGTCCTGGAACCGATGGTTTCAGTCGTGGCAAACGCCGAATCGTTCGAACCGGCCACGCTCACGGCTATGCTGGTCCCTCCCGCGGCATCGGCGGCGGGGCATTTGATGTCCACCGTCATGCGGCTGATATCCGCGTCCCCCAGATCGATGGTATCGGGGAACGCCGTGTCGGACGCAAGCGTGGCGGAGCCGAAACTGTTTAACGCGTCATACATAAACTGCGGCATAGTAGTGCGGCCTCCTTACGCCACGGCTGATTCGGTGTTGAGGATCACGTCCATCTGCCGGCACCGGAGGTCCCGGACATGGGTGATTTCCCGTCCCCAGGGATCGGCGCCGTAATACACGACGTTGGATTTATCCCTGGCGGTCTTATCCAGCTTGATGAGGATGTCGACGTTGGAATACATCGAGTAGGTGCTCGCTCCCTGGGGCATTTTCCTGCGGGCTTCCAGAATGATGTCGATCAGGTCGTCGCCGTTCATGGTTGCCGGGATATTGCAGATCCGTTTCACCGCGTCCGGGAACCGTACGGCAATGCCGTACTGCGCCCGGAAGTGATCCCGGTACGCTTCGTATTCTTTCGTCGATCTGTCGTAAACGGTTTCCTTGCCCTTGTCCGTCCTGGTTACGCCGACGCTGTTTGACCCCTTCGGGTAAATCAGGTGGAACAGGTCGGGACCCGCTGCGCACAGGTAGATGGACGTCAGGCCGCTTCCGGTCCCCCCGGCGTCAATCACGTTTGGATCCGCCAGGCTGTTCCGGCGCTGCATCAGTCCGGCGAATTCTTCGGGTTTTCTCTCGTCGCCGTAGATCAGCGTCCGGGCCTGGGTCAAGCCCATACCCTTAAGAATCGCCGACGCTTCGGACATCCGGGCGGCGTTAACGTTTCCGGAATGTTCCAGCATAATCTCGTCCACCAGCGAATAGGCCTCCAGTACGGCGATCCGGTCATGGACAAGGCTGGTCTGGGTTGCAAACCGGCCGACGCCCTTGTTGTAAATCCGGTGCTCGCCCATGGGCCTGATATTCCGCTGGAGCGTCACGTTGATCGTCCCGTTATTGGCCTCGTAGGCCGGCGTGTCGATCAGCATTTCGTTAATGAGCCTCATCAGCTCGAGAATCTTAAACGGTTCCGGAAGATTGGCGCGCTTGACGATTTCAAGGGCCGTCATCTGGTCCGACATGTTTAACATTGGCATGTGTTACAGCCTCCTAGCTGTAGAGTGATCCGCCTTCAAAGACCGACGTCATCCCCGCGGCAGGCGACGGGTCGCTTTTCGGGCTCCCCGATTCTTTCTTCGCCTCTCCCAGGGCAATGAACGCTTTGACAATAAGCGGATTTCCGGCAAGTCCGGCGTTAAGGAGGGCCTGGCCTATGCCGCTGTTCCCCATACCGCGCCGCATCAGTTCAACGGAGGCCTCGTACCGGTCTCCGTATTCCGTCCGCAGCGCCGCGTCGGTAGCGGCCAGTTCCCTGGCCTGATTCTCCCGCAGAGCCTGTATCTGCCGGGCTGTTCCCTGGGACACTTCGTTCCACAGCGCCGTTGCCTGCTCATCGGTCAGACGGGCCGCGTGCGCCGCCGCGGCAAAGGTCCCCGCGTTTTCATTCCTGGACACGGCATACTTGTCCGCTTTCTCGGGCACTCCCAATTTCTGCCAAAATGCGGCTTTTTCTTCCGGCGTTGCTGTTTCGCCGGGGAACCGTACCGCGCCTTCGGTTTTTTTCGACAGCTCGAAATAACTCTTGGCAAAGTCGTCAAGCTTCTCAAATCCCGCCAGGCCTTTGGCGTATTCCTGGTTTTCCCGATACTCCTTGGAAAGCTGCTGGGTCCATGCGGCAAGCCGGGTGTTTCCCGCTTCCGCCGCGCTTCCCGTTCCGCTCCCCTGCTGCGGGTCGCTCCCGGTCTGCGGCGCCGTTACTGTACCCGTCGGGTTGGCGGCCGGCGCGCCACCGTTACCACCGGACATCACGTTTTCTAAACTCAAGGTTTTATCCCTCCCTAAAAATCATCGCGTTCCCTACGGAACTCCTCGTCCAACTCCCCGTATATGTTAATGCCGGCAATACCCAGCCGGTCATGGATAAAGATTTTCGCGTACTCGTTAAGCGCCCGGTGGCTGTCGGTTTTACAGATGTCGAAAAAACACCAGTCGTTCAGCAGTACCCGCAAAACCTCCTGGCCGTCCGCCGAAAGAAACACCCGCCGGAACAGCCGCCGGATCTGCTGCGGGGTTTTCTTGTTTACGTCCCCGCCCAAAAATTTAAACTTCATCTTTGCTCCTTCTCAAAATAAACGGTTGGCAATTCCATTACATCGCCCTTTGGCAAGACCTGGCATGTATCGCCGGTATAGTACAGCGTATCTTCCGGCAACGTAAAATATTTCACGTTGTCATCTTGCGGGGATGTGACTGGCTTCGGGGGTATGGTCACGCGTTCCCTCCCGCAGCCTGTTCAAGCTGTCCCATGGGGCTGTCCGGGTTCACCGGCTCGTTGAGGTTTTTGTAGTTCTTCATGATTTCCTGCTGCTGTACCATGGCCCGTTCCTGTTCCGCCGCCGCGGCCTGCGCCTGCGCCCGGGCCTCCTGGATGGCCTTCACTTCGTCGTCTTCCCGAATCGTCAGCTGGCTCACGCCGGCGGCATCAAACACCCGCTTAAAGATCTCCGGGCCGTTGATGTAGTCGAAGGCCTCCGCCAGCTGCGGTACCGCCTGGGCGGTAGTTGCCATGGAGTTCAGTACTCCGATGACCTGCATGATCCCACTGGTCTGGTGCGCCCGGCGCTGGGCCTGGGCCAGGACACCCAGGAAATCAACCTTCATCGCCGTACGGGTCTGTTTGAGCGCGTAGGGCAGTTCCGGCAGCTTCCCCTGTTTGAACAGGATGTCCACGGTCCGCTGGATAATTTTGTGCAGGGCCCCGTTCAGGTTGCTCACCATGTTGGACAGGACCGCCGCCTTTTCTCCCTGCAGCTCGACCACCGCCGTGGCGGTCATCTGGTTCAGGTTCATCCGCTGGAGCATCAGGAAAAAGTCAACGTGGAACCACTCCTTGATCCGCTGTTCCTGGTCCTGGGTTATCTCAAGCGTGACGGGAAAGTTCTCCCCTACCTGGATCGGGACAATCGGATTATCCCCGGGGTAGTAGTAGTTCCGACCGTCCGGGATTATTTCTTCCCGGCCGCGCAGACTGTCCGGGACGTTCAGCGCCGGCCGGGCCGAAAACTGCGCGACGTCCAGCCGGGCTTCGTCAAACAGGTGCAGTATCCGGATATCGCTTACCGCCGACATGGCGGGACCCATGCCGTACTTTTTCCCGGTGTTCTTTTTCCAGATGAACACCGCATAGGGAAAATCGTTGTAGCCGCCCTCCCTGATGATGTGCTTGTTGTCCAGGTCGACGAACACAGAAGCGTACGCAAAGTTCCGGGATACCTGTTCCCCCCTGCTGTTCTTGTTCCGGTAGACCGCGTGGAGCAGGTGAACGCGCTTCCGGTGGATATTCTTTTCCGAATCCCACGCGCGCCGGATCTGTTCCGCGAGGTTCTCAAATCCGAAGTACGCCGAAGCGTTTTCCCAGGACATGAAGAACTCCCTGAATATCGTGTCCACCTCGTCGTATTCGTCGGTGTCCATGAATATTTCCCGGGGATTCATGGCGGTATACCGGGGGCGGCCATGGCGGATATCCTCGTCAATGAGCATGACCCCGTGGCCGAAGGTCCCCGCGGATTCAATGAACTGCGGGTTCTGGGCGTACAGGTTGCTCTCGTTGAAACACTTGTACACCTGCTCTTCAGCCAGCTCGAGCCAGTCCTTGACGCCGTACTGGTTTTCAAGGTCCCGGTTCTCAAACCCCAGTTTAAGCCAGGGGATGTTCTGGTTCACCGAGTACCCGCAGACCCCGGATACCATGGTGTCCATGAAATGGGCGGGCCTCGAGGTTATCCGTTTGGGCAGGACGTATTTCTTGTCGGCGGTATCTTCCTGGGTGGCAAAGCTCAAAACGGCGGTCGAGACAAACTGCTGGGCCGCGTCCCAGTCGGCGTGGAATTCCTCCCGCTGTGAGCGCAGGGCTTCCAGTTCCTTTGCCAGCGCCTCGGCTTTTTCCTGATCCCCAAGTCCCTGTTCAAGTATCATGTTTCGAATAAATCACGAAAGCCAAAAAAAAATCTCATCTTTCAGCGATTTTTTTTAAAAAATCGTGTTTTTTTCGGGTTTTTGCCTAAAAACCGTTATCCCGGAGGGTGTCCCAGCGTTTCGGCGGCGTCCTGATACCCGTCTGCGAGCGCAGCTGCTGCTGCGGGAACCGGGAGTGGCGGCTCATAATGCCGTACCGCAAAGCGTCCGCCAGATGGTCTTCGAGAGCGCTGTCAACGTCCTCGCCCCTGTGCGGATCCGGCAAAAGCGACGGAATCGTCCTGATGGTGTGCAGGCAGGTATCAAACACCTGCAGCATGGGCCGGTGATGCTCGTCCTCGGTTTTCAAGAGTTCGTGAAGCCTGGTCCAGCCCGGTACCCGGTCGTTGTTCGCTTTGATGCACCGGAATCCGGCCGTCATAAACGCGTCGATAACCGCGGGATACCCGTCCTGTTTGTTCCAGCAGGAAGGGTCCGCAATCAAGTCGGTCACCCCTTCCAGGTCGGCCGACTGCTTGGCCTTCCGGGCAGTGTCCGGGGAACTCTCCCTGACGCCCTTGTTGATTTCTCCCGTCAGGCACCCGTACAGCTCTCCGTACTGAAAGATCTGCCCGTCGCCGGATACCGCCAGTTTCACCAGGGCGTAGGGCTTATTGTACCCCCAGTCGAACGCGTAAAACTTGTAATACGAACCCTGGACCAGGGGGAACGGTTTGCATACGTGCTTGTCCCGGCGCCACTCGTCAAAATACTGGCCGGCGACAATATCCCAGTCGCCTTCCCGGTACGCCCGCCGCAAATGTCCCGGCAGCCGGTTAAGCCGTTTCTCGTAGTCGGGATCCATGCCCGTCAGAATCCGGTTGTCTTCAAGCCGGGAGGGAATAAAACAGTGCGTCATCCCTTCGGCGTCCGTATAGATTTTCCCCGGCTCAAACCCCTCGATGAACCGGTTCTTAATCCAGGCGTGGCCCGTGCCCCCGGGGTTCGCCGTGGCCCGCATAAAACAGGGCGCCCCCGCGGCGGACCGGCACCGGCTGGACATGTAGATCCAGCAGAAATCGGTGGCGTAATTCCCCAGTTCGTCAAACCCGATCCAGGTATACTGGTGCCCCTGGTACTCGTGGACCTCCTGGTCGCTGTCCAGGGACCGCATCCGCAGCCATGCCCCGTTGGGGAAGGTAAAGGTTTTTTCCTGTTTTTTAAACACCGCCCCGATGGGCAGGTACAGTTCCCTGGCCCGCAGAATAACTTCCTCCAGTTCCGGATACGTCCGCCGGAAGACGATCCCCCGCCAGGCCTTCCCCCATTCGGGAATGCCGGCGGCGTAATCCGCCAGAAGGAAATCGGTTTTTCCCCCGCCCGCCGCGCCGCCGAATAACAGTTCGAACGCCGGGCATTCCAAAGCCTCCGCCTGTTTGTCCTGCGGATACCACACGATGTTTTTTCCCTCGTGTTTCAGTTTCTCAACCTGCCGTTCAAGAGCCATTTTGTTCTTCCTCCCCGTTCTTCCGGTTAATCACCAGTACGTTCACCGTGGCATTCGTGTCCCCCCCGAATATCTGCCCCTTTATTTTGGCGATAAGTTCCAGCTGCTTTGTCAGCGTGCCGGCCGTATCGATAATCAGTTTCCGCGGATCCGCGTGCCGGAACCGGATGCCCGTCGGATGTATCTTCCGTTCCTCAAGCCGCATCAGCAGGTTGTTAAGCGTATCCCGGCCGGCCGTCAGTTTTTTCGGATTCTTCGGATCCGGGAACCGGTAGCTCACCTCGATTTCCCAGGCCCTGGGACCAAGGTCATACCGGTCCGGACGGGACGGGTCCCGCAGGTATTCGTCGCAGGCGTCGTACAGGCGCTGCATCCGCTTTACGACAGACTCGATGCGCGTCAGCAGCGCGGTCCCCTTTTCCCCGCCGTCGTCGGCCAGCACCGACGCCGCCTGGGCGATAAGTTTTTTATTCAGGTACGTCGATATGCAGGTCACGGGTATGCCGTACCGTTCCGCAATGTTCCGAAACGAACGGTCCCCGTTGATGATCTCGGCGATAATCCGTTCCCGGTCCGGATGGGTGTCGACGGTATATTTTCTCCCCTGCGGTACTTTGGCCATGGCTAGTCCTTCAGTACGGCATACAAGCCCCTGCACGGCTGGTAAACCGGGTAGCGCAGCGACAGGCTGGTAATAATGTTTGTCATGCCGGCGTGACTCGCCCCTGTTAACACTTGGATCTCCTTGTAGCTCAACGGCCGCTCCCTCATCCTTCGGTACAGTTCCTCTTCGGTCAGCGGAGAGAAGTCAAATACCCGCTGTTTGTCCATCGTCCCCCTCCGCTAAAACACCGGGTTGTCGGGAGGGCCCTGCGCCCGGGAACGGACCGCTACCCGGAACGTACCGGAGAAATCAAGGGACTGTTTTTTGACGAACACCGGGCCGGACGATCCGCTCTCGTAAAACCCTCCGCAGGCGGGACACGCCCCGGACTTAAGGCGTACCCCGCAGTCGGGGCACGTTTCGGGCGGTTTCTCCGCGTCCCGCCGCAGAAGCCCGTCCCGCCACGGCGGATACTCCTGCCGGATATCGTCAAAGGCCCAGAGGGCTTTCCGGTAAATGTCCCGCCGGACATTGCGGGGCTTGTCCGGATACTTCTCCCGGACAAACCAGTCGACAAACTCCGGATACGAATACGGCTCCTCAAACCATGCCGGGTTCAGGCTCCCGGCCAGGCGGGAGGCCAGGTTGTCGTCGATGGCAAACCCTATCCGGAGCGACAGGACTTGAATTTTTTTTAATAAATCCGGTGGTGGTAGAGCGTGCCCGACAGGCGGAGCTTCAGGGGGCGGAATTTTTTTCTTTCCGGGATCAGAGTACTCCGATCTACCACCACTACTCTTAGTAGATCTCTTCTCTACTCTACTATGTATATTTTCCACTGTCGGAATTGGCGTTTCCGTTGTCGGAATTGGCGTTTCCGATAACGGAATTCTGTTTCCACTGTCGGAATTCCGCTTTCGCTGTCGGAATTTTCCACTGTCGGAATCGGCGTTTCCACTGTCGGAATTTTGTTTCCGGTAGTTTTTCCGGTCAGTCTGCCGTTTCTTTGCGACCCGATCATGGTTTTCCCGGATCCTGTCGGTCGTCAAAATACCCCCGGAAAGAGTGATTAAATCAATGTCCGGGTCCGACAGGAACGCGATAAATTCGTCCAGTTTTTCACCCGTCATGCCCAGTTCCCGGGCCAGGGCCAGGCGGTTTACCCGCCGGGAAATGTCCAGCGCGGCCCCCGGGGATTCGGCGATTACTTCGTTCAGCATCCAGAACCAGCCGTATCCGGCCGCTCCGTACTGGGTAATTAAAGCTTTCATTTTGGGGTGGTTCCGGGCGTCGTTGTCGTGGGAGAACCAGGGCAGATCATCCTTCATGCTGTGCTACGCTCTTTGTTTCCGATAGCGTTTAGCCAATTTATTCAAAGCGTCTTTTTCCCTCACGTTTTACCCAGTTCAATATTGTGTCCCGTGAAATCGTTCCGCCCTGATAAGGCATGGGAGCGATAAACTCCCACTTGAAATCCTGATAGAGGCTTTCGGCGGCTTCCTGGCCGATGAAAACCGAAAGGATATTCAGCGCCAGATCGGCCGGCCCGGATCCTTCGTAGCCCCAGTTAAACCCTGTCGGGCTATGGCGTACAATCCGCTGCGGGATATTTACGTGACACCCGTATGCGTCCCTGGAGCATACAATGTCCTCTTTGAAATCTTTAATTGCTTTTACCATTCACCCTCCGCCAGGCCCACCCGCATAAAATCAGGTTTCCGGCCTTTAACCTTAGCGTCAATTTTTTCTTCTTCGTACAAGAAATCGTCCTTTGTAAGTTTCCAAACTTCAACAAAATATTCTCCCTCAATATTTCTATTGACCAGTTTTGTATCGTCAGGGAATGAAGCTATAGCCTTTTTAAGTTCACCGATAGTTTCACAACGCATTACTCTCCTTTTACGTATTCGATTCGGTCAACAGCCGTCTCGATCCGCTTTTGCTCATCACGACCATGAAACGTAACCCCCTCAATTGCGCTTATAGCTTTGTCCAGTTCGGCCAGGGCTTCCTCGATACAGGAAACAGCCGTACTGCGGGAACCGTCGAGGGCTAATTCTTTGGCCGTCTTAGCTCAATTACTTTTTTCATCATGCCCCCGCCTCCATTGCTTCCGCCGACAACGCCTTCGCGGTCCGTGGTGTTACCGAGGATTTTGTAGTCCACCGGAAATCCCTGCGCCTGTTTCAATTCATGAGGTTTGAGCATTCGGAACCGTATATCAAGCCTCGCGGAACCGGCTATGCCGGTGACAATCTTCCCCGCGCCGTGTGAAGCGGTAATTGTGGGGATAGGCTGATCCAGGGAACGCGGCTGATTACCCCGGAAGTATCCTTCATTGGGAAGAAGAAAAGGTTCCATGAGCGCGAATCGCTCCTTGGTCGTGACTGTGGGTACAGGCTCGCTTACCGGCACGTTCCCCCATTTCCGTAATATTCCACGAGAAGCGGTTCCACCAACGCATAGCGGTTGGAAGTGTCTAAAGTTGGTAAAGGTTCCTTAATCGGATAATTCCGCCTTTCTGAACCTTCACCGCCATGAAATTGAGTTATGAAAGGAGAAATAAGGCAATGTTCCGCCTTGCACACAATGGTTGTAAGCGGATCGTCTATGGATCGGCTTCTGTCCTTCGCGCTGTTCTGGCCGATATTGGTTATAAAGGGTTCAACAAGGGCATGATGAGGAACACAGGAGACAGCCGTTAATGGCATATCCAACGAACTTGCCGTGCTGGTGCCGTACAGAACCGCCAGGAACGGCTTTGCGTAGTCCTTCCAGTATTTCTCTATCCCCGCCGCTATGCGCCGGATGGTGGCGTCAGCAAGGGGTATTTTTCAGGTTTTTTTCATCCGGGGTACTCCCCGAACCGCTACTTAGCATAGATTTACGATACCACAGGGCAGAGAGGGCTGTCAACTGCCCAAAATCCAACCACGGACCTTCACGGACAGAACGGACTTTTAATTTCAAACCCCTGTTTTTGTCCGTGTTGGTCCGTGTTGGTCTGTGGTTATTTTTGAATTCGGAATTGCCATCCGTGGTCATTTTCGAGCCTGCGGTTTTCTATTGTTTTTACGGCGGTTCCGGGAGTATCTTTACCATAAGGAGGGCGTCATGACCGAAAGGATCTTTGCCCTTAAGGCCCGGCTGTACCAGGAGCCGCGCTTTGTTTCCATAGAACAGGCCCTGATTATCACCGAAACCTACAGGCGGCACGAAGGGGAGCCCCGGATCATACAGCGGGCGCTGGCCCTGAAAGCGGCGCTGGAAAACATCGGCATCCGGATTTATCCGGGGGAACTGATCGTGGGAAACCGCGGTACGGGGATACGGTCGGGGATTGTCTTTCCCGAAAGCGGCTGCTCCTGGGTGGACAGGGAATTCGAAACCCTCCCCCGGCGGAGTCAGGACCCTTTTCAGGTCAAGGAAGGGGACAGGGAACTGTTCCGTTCCGCCGTCAGGCCCTACTGGGAAGGCAGGTCCCTGGAAGACGTGCTGCGGCGGCGGGCGGGGCCGGCGCTCGACGAAATCGCCCCGGTGGTCAAGATAAACCAGAAGGACCATGCCCAGGGCCATATCTGCCCCGGCTGCGCCCTGTGGCTGGCCCGGGGCCCCGCGGGGCTGCAGGCCGCGGCGGAGGCCGCCGTTGCGGGGGCCGCGGAAAAAGACGGCGGCGGGGCCCCGGCGAAGGCCGGGGACTTTTACCGGGGGGTGTCCCTGGTCATGGCCGGGGTCCGGCGCTTTATGGTCCGTTACGCTGAACTGGCGGAAACCATGGCCGGAACCGGAGATACCGGTGACGGCGCCGGGAACGGCGGGGAGCGGCGGGACCTGGAAGAAACTGCCCGGATCTGCCGCAGCCTTGCCCAACGGCCCCCCGAAACGTTCAGGGAGGCGGTCCAGTCCCTGTGGTTCCTCTTTGTGATCCTCCACCTGGAATCCAACGCTTCCTCGTTTTCTCCCGGCAGGATGGACCGGTACCTCTATCCCTTTTATGAACGGGACACCGCCGCGGGCCGGCTTGACAAAGAGGGCGCCCTGGAAATCATCGAATGTCTGTGGATCAAGTTTAACGAAATTGTCTATATGCGGAACCGGAACAGCGCCAAATATTTCGCGGGCTTTCCCATCGGCTTTAACATCGCCGCCGGGGGGCAGGACGAGGCGGGAAAGGACACGGCCAACGATCTGTCCTTCCTTTTCCTGAAAGCCCAGGAAGACCTGGGCCTTCCCCAGCCCAACCTTTCGGTCCGGCTTTACCGGCATACCGGCGACGAGCTGCTCCACCGGGCAATCGAGGTGGTGGCCCGGGGTTCGGGGATGCCCCAGTTCTTTAACGACGAAGCGGTGATCCCCGCCCTGCGCCATCTTGGAATTGAAGCCGCGGACGCGGCGGATTACGCGGTGGTGGGCTGCGTGGAGCTCTCTACCCAGGGAAACAATCTGGGCTGGAGCGACGCCGCGATGTTCAACCTGAACAAGGTGCTGGAACTTACCCTGACCGGCGGCAGGGATCTGCTCTCGGGCGGGCGGATTGCTCCGGACCGGGGAAACCTGGCCGGGTACGCCTCGTTTGAGGAACTGGAAGCCGCCTTTGCCGCCCATCTGGACTGGTACATCGAAAAGATGATCCGCTGCTGCGAAGAGGTGGAAAAGGTCCACGCCGATCTGCTGCCCACCCCCTTCCTTTCCGCGGTGATCCGGGACTGCGTGGAAAAGGGGACGGATGTTACCGGGGGCGGGGCAAAATACAACCTTTCGGGCATTCAGATGATCCAGGTGGCAAACCTGGCGGACAGCCTTGCGGCGATAAAGCTGCTGGTCTACGACGAGCGCCGGGTAAGCGCCAGGGAATACCTGGCCGCCCTGGAAACGGACTACGAGGGCCGGGAAACCCTGCGGCAGATGATCCTTAAGCGGGTTCCCAAGTACGGCAACGATGTGGAGTGGGTGGACGCCCTGGGGGCAAAATGGGCCGCCTATTTCCGCCGGGCCCTGGAACGGTACGTTAACTACCGGGGAGGGCCCTACCATACCGGAATGTATACCGTCTCCGCCCACGTGCCCATGGGCGAGATGGTAGGGGCTTCCCCCGACGGCCGCCGGGCCCGGTCCCCCCTGGCGGACGGAGGCATGTCCCCCATGTACGGCCGGGACGTGACGGGCCCCACCGCGGTGCTGAAATCGGTATCCAGGCTGGACAAACTGCTGACTTCCAACGGCGGGCTCCTGAACATGAAATTCCTCCCCGAATTCTTTACCGCCCCCGGGGGCGTCGAAAAGTTCGGCAGCTTCCTCCGGTCCTTTGTGGATCTGGAAATTCCCCACATCCAGTTTAACGTAATCCGCCGGGAAGATATGGAAGCGGCCCGGAAAAATCCCGAACAGTACCGGAGCCTGACCGTGCGGGTCGCGGGCTATACCGCTTACTTTACCGAGCTTGCCGGGGAACTTCAGGAAGAAATTATCGCCCGGACCAGTTACGGCTCGTTATGACTGTCCCGGATCAGGTTCCGGCGGATTCGGGAACGGAGGGGACGGTTTTCGATATCCGCCGCTTTTCCATCCACGACGGGGAGGGAATCAGGACCACGGTTTTTCTTAAAGGCTGCCCCCTCCGCTGCGTGTGGTGTCAGAATCCCGAAGGGCTGGATCCCGGCATAGGCCTCCTCTGGTTTTCCGGGAACTGTATATACTGCGGGGCCTGCGGAGCCTGCGGGGATCCCCGGCAGCTTATCGCCGGGACCGGCGCGGAAACAGCGGCCCTGGAAAACTGTCCCACCATGGCCCTGCGCAGGGACGGGCGGATCATGACCCCGGGCCAGGTGCTGGCGGAACTGGAAAAGGACGCGGTATTCTACCGTCACGGCGGGGGGATTACCCTTTCGGGGGGGGAACCGCTGGCCCAGGAAGATTTTGCCGCCGCCGTTCTGGGGGCGGCAAAAGAGGCGGGGTTCCATACCGCGGTGGAAACCTCCCTCTACGCCCCCCGGAAGGGGGTGGACCGGATCGCCGCCCTTTCGGACAGGATCTTCGCGGACTGTAAAATTTTTAACGAGGCGGATCATATTGCCGCCACGGGAGCGTCCAACCGGATTATCCTGGACAATATCGCCCGGCTTCTTACGGGCCCCCACGCCGGGCGGGTGATCGTCCGGACGCCCCTGATACCGGGCTTTACCGCTTCCGAAGAAAATATCGCTTCCGTTGCCCGGTTTATCAGCGGCCTCTATCCCCCGGTGCGGTACGAACTTTTAAACTACAACCCCCTAGCGGCGGGAAAGTATCCGTTAACGGGAAGGGAGTACTGCTTTGCGGAAAACCCCGATCCCTACGGCGCGGAGGAAATGGAAACATTCCGGGCCGCCGCGAAAAAAAACGGAATCCGGCCGGACCGGATACTGGAGTGGACATGAACACAATCGGCATTGACATCGGCGGCACCCTGCTGCGGGCGGCGGTTTTTGACGAAGACTTTACCATCCTGGACCGGACCGCCTTTCCCAACGACAGAAACGCCAGCGCCGAAGCAAACGCCGGCGGACTTGCCGCTTTTATCCTGGACGCCGCCGGGAGCCCGGAGGCCGCGGGTTCCCTTTTTAGGGGTATCGGCATCGGCTGTCCCGGACCGCTGGATTTCAGGGCGGGGAAGGTACTTAATCCGCCGAACCTTTACGGCTGGAACGGTTTTGAAATCGTCCGGTTCTTTAAGGAAAAAACGGGCCTTAGAACGGTACTGACCAACGACGCCAATGCCGCGGGGCTGGCGGAGGCGCGGCTCGGAGCGGGAAAGGGCCGCGAATCGGTATTTTACATTACCGTTTCCACCGGTGTAGGGGGAGCCTATGTCTACAGGGGGGAACTTGTATCCGGGGCCCATTCCGCCGCCGCGGAAATTTACGATTTGATCGTCTGCGAGGATCCCTGGCATCACAAGGGGGCAAACCCCGGGTCCCTGAACGAAACCTGCGGCGGCGACGCCCTGGCCCGGCAGGCGGCGGAGGCCTTCGGCAGGTCCGTGGACGTGAAGGAACTGTACAACGATCTCTACCTTGCACAGCGCCGTCCCGAAGCCCTGCGGATTATCGAACGGGCCGTGGACAACCTTGCCAGGGGGATCGGGAATATCGCCTGTACGGTGGACCCGGATCTGTTTATCGTCGGCGGCTCCATCGCCCTTCACTGTCCGGGTTTTCTGGAAAAGCTGGAAGAACGGGCCGGGCTCTATATGATAGACCCGGCGTATCTGAGGATCTGCCCTCCCCGGTTCGGCGGCGACGCGGGGCTTATCGGCGCGGCCCTTCTTTTATCCTAGGACCTTCCGTTCTTCCCTGCCCCAAAACCCCGATTCCCGGTAACTAAAAAAGGTTTCCCCGGAAAAGACCAGGTGATCAAGAAAATGGATGCCCAGCACGTCCGCCGCGGTTTTCAGGGTTCTGGTCATTTCATCGTCCTCCGCGGAGGGTTTAACCTTCCCCGAGGGATGATTGTGGGCTACGCAGACCGCGCTGGCCCTGTCCTGAAGGGGATCGGAAAACACTTCCCGGGGATGAACAATGGTCCTGTTGACCAGGCCCACGGTAACAACCCGTACCGCGAGGACTTCATGGGCGCCGTTGAGGGAAAGACAGATAAACCGTTCCTGCCGCCGGTCCGCGAAGTGCCGGATAAGTTCGTATACGTCCGAGGGGTCCCGGATCCGCGTTCCCTGCTGACCCCAGCGCCGGCGGCCCAGTTCCAGCATGGAAGTGACGGCGCAGGCTTTGGACAGGCCCAGACCGTTAATCCGGGCCAGTTCCTGAACGGAAGGAATATCCTTGCAGCGGTCCAGTTTATCCAGCAGTTCCCCCGCCAGAACGTCCACTCCCTTGCCCCTGATACCCGTGTTAAGGACGATGCAGAGCAGGTCCCAATCCGACAGGGCATCGGGCCCGTCCTTGAGAAGCCGTTCCCGGGGTCTTTCTTCCCGGGGAAGGGAGAGAAGGCCCCGGGAAACACCGTCCGAAGACCCGGCGGGATTCTCGGCCAGATAAAAAGCTGTCATACCCCTATAAGGGCGCCAAGAACTACGGCGCTTCCTTACAAAGGATCTTTTTTTAAAACTTTGCCGGGTCCCGGCCGATACAGGTAGTAATGCGCTTTTTTATCCCGCTTTTCCTGTGCTGCTCCGTTCTGCAGCTTTCCGCCCGCCCCCCCAGATCCCCCCAGAAACCCGCCGAAAACACCATCCTTCCCCCGCCGGCGGTATTTATCCTCCCCCGGGGCGCCGAAGAACCGGCGGAAGAAAGCCCCGTCCCGGACACGGCGATTCCGGAAAAGGCGGCGGCGGATATAACCGTAAACGAAATCCGCCCTCCCCGGCCCATCCTGGGAACCGGAAAAACAGAACCGGAACTGCTGCTTGCCTTCCTTTTGGATGAAAATAAAAATACCGACCGGACTTTTGCGGAACAGCTGGTTGGCCTGTATATCGCCGAGGCGGAAACCGAAGGGATCAACCACGACATCGCCTTTGCCCAGATGTGCCTGGAAACGGGATTCCTCCGCTTCGGGGGGCTGGTGCGGCCGGAGATGAATAATTTCTGCGGGCTTGGTTCCATCGGTCCCGGCGAACCGGGAGAACAATTCCCCACGGTACAGATAGGAGTCCGGGCGCACATTCAGCATCTGAAGGCCTACGCAACGGATCTGCCCCTGGCGGGGGAACTGGTGGATCCCCGGTACCGTTTTGTCCGTCCGGGCTCCTCCCCCGCGGTACAGGGACTTGCCGGCACCTGGGCCGCGGACAAACTGTACGCGGAAAAAATCGAAGCTATCCTGGCCCGGATGTACCGGTTTTCGGAAAACGAAAGAACGGGAAAAAAATAACCCCCTGGCCGCAAATCCCGGGACCCATTTTAATGGGAGCTCCGCGGATTGCCGCCTTTGCCGGGGCGGAATTACCTGTACTCCTAAGCGGTACCCGGCGCTCCGTAACGGCCGTAGTGTACCTTTGCCGGATCGAAGCGATCCTTGGGATGGGTCTCCTTCGCGGGATAGCCCAGGGCGACAAGGGCCGCGGGAACAATGTAGGGCGGCAGGCCGAAGGCGTCCATAAACGCCCTGACCCTGCTCCTGCCGGGGTACCAGCCGAGCCAGACCCCGCCCAGCCCTTCGCCGGCGATCTGGAGCAGGACGTTTTCCACCGCGGCGGAAATATCCTGGATCCAGAAGATGTCTTCCCCCGCCGCGGCGTCCGCCCCCACAAGGCCCGCCGCCGAGGAAGCTTCGTAGTCCGGGTCGCCCTTTCGCAGATCAACGCAGGCGGCCAGCACCACCGGAGCGCGGAGGCACATTTTTGCCCAGGGGCTCATGCCGGCTACCGCCTCCCGGTCTTTTTGGTCCGTCAGCACAAGAAATTCCCAGGGCCGCCTGTTATGGGCCGAGGGGGCCTCAAAGGCGGCCCTGAGGACCCGTTCCAGTTTTTCCGGTTCCACCGGTTTGTCAAGAAAATCCCGTACCGAGCGGCGGGTAAAAATCGCTGTCATCCTAATCCTCCGTAAGTTATCGGACCTATCCGGCAGCCCTGCCGGACAAGCCTATTCTACCGTTACCGTACCGTCATTTAACGCGGTGATGCGGGAACCGGTTTTGACCGCCTCCAGGAATTCATCCCCCAGGGTATCAACGGTTAATATGGGCCTTTCGGTCCAGACCCCCGCGAGGATTGCCCCCGCCGCGGCCAGGGAATCGATGGGACTGCTAAACAGAAGACAGGCCGGTTCTTTTTCCAGCGCGGCGGCGCAGAAAATAACCAGCCCTCCAGTGGTGGAACCGATGGTCTGGGGCAGGCACAGGGCCTTTCCCGCCATCGGTTTTCCGTACAGCGCCGGATTGTTCTGATCCGAACACCGGGCTTTTTTGTCGCCGAACAACAGGGCCTTTTGAAAACTTGCCAGGGTGTTAAAACCCTCCCGGGAAACCAGCGCTTCGGCCTTAACGCCCCCGTTATCCCTAGCGGGGACAATCACCCTGCCCTTGAATGTTTTCATCTTTCCACCTCCGCCGCGGAACCGGTTCCTCCGGAACCGGTAATGATCGCGATAATTTCATCATCCGTATAGTACCGGGAAGAGGTATAGGTCCGCAGTTTGTTGGAATTGGTGATCACCGGCATTTTGCCGCACAGGGGGTTATTCATGTACATCAGGGGACAAATATCGCTGACCACCGCCCCGGCCTTACGCAGCTTTTCGGCCTCCGGCAGCCTGCGGAATTCCTTCAGTACCGCGGGAGCCGCGGTAAACACCGTGACCGGCGACAGTTTCCGCCGGCCGGTTCTTTCCAGGCCGGAAAGAACTCCGGCCGTCCAGGCCTTCAGCTGATCCAGAGACAGGTGGGGACAGCCCACAAAACACAGCTTGGGCTCCGCGGCGGGATCCTTCCAGATGCAGGGATAGTTCCGCTTAACCCGTTCCAGTTCCGCGTCGTCGATAACATAAACCGGCGCTTTTTTCAGAATAAGCCTGGAACACAGGGCTTTTGCTTCCGGGGTCAGATTTTCCACATGGTACAGACCCACCGCGCCGTTGCTTGCCGCCGCGGCCCCCATATCTTTAAGATAATCGGCGGCAGCCCGGCCCGCTTCGGTATTCCGGTTCAGATCCCGGCCTATCCATTGGTCCAGCCCCCGGATAAAGGGAACCGCTTCCATAACCTTCATGCCGACAGCGCTTCCCAGAAGCTGGGCCTCGGGTTTTTGCTTTGTCCGTACTTCGATGATCCAGGCGGCCCTGCGGCCCTCGTCGGTAAGAAGGCCGAAACAGGGGACCCTGCCGGCAATGCTTCCGAAAAGTTCGATGATCCCCGAATTACGGTTACACCGGGCGCCGAGGACCGAATTGGCGTAGACCACGGCGCTTGATTCCGCCCAGGAAAGGACATCTCCCTTTTGGGGAATGTTTCCCACCTCACCCATGTAACAGGTACAGGTAAATCCGTCGTCGTTGACCAGTCCCAGCCTGCGAAGCTGTTCCTCGTAGGCGGCCTGTTTGGAATACATGATCCCGAAGAAGATCTTCTGGGCCAGGTTAACGGGGACGTTGATGTCCAGCGGTCTGGGATCCACCGTAAATTTCTGGGATGAAAAGACGCCCGCCCGGATCAGGGTATCCATCAGGGCATACAGGGGTTTCATGACCGAAAGGCCGAAGCTGGTTACCAGATGGCCGGAGGCCCCCGTAACGGGAACCATTTTTTCGGCGCCGAAGGTTTCGCCGTACATGACCAGGGTCTTCATTACCCGGGCCATCACTTCCCCCTTTTCACCGGCAAGGATTCCCGCTTCCTCTTTGGTCAGTTTCATGGTAAAGGCCGGAGCGGCCGTTGTTTTTTGTACCCCCTGGACCCGGGAAGTTTCCGCCGTTCCTGACCGTTTTGTCCGCGGCTTCGCGGCGGCGGTTTTTGGGACGGCCCGCTTTCGGGGCGAAACTTTTTTTACCGTTTTAGCCGCCGGTGTTTTCGCCGCGGATCGCTTAGCTGGCGTTTTTTTTGCCGACGTATTTCCCGTAGACCGCTTGGCCGGCGTTTTTTTGTCCGCCTGTTTAGTTGCAGGCTTCTTCGCCGCCGGTGTTTTCGCCGCGGATCGCTTAGCTGGCGTTTTTTTTGCCGCCGGTATTTTTGCCGCAGCCTGTTTAGTCGCAGGCTTCTTCTTTGCCGGCACTTTCGCTGTCGACGCTTTCGCCGCAGATCGCCGGGCCAGCGGTTTCTTTGTCTCCGGCGCTTTTGCCGCCGGCTTCATCGCTGCCACCTGTTTAGCCGCAGGCTTCTTTACCGTTGCTTTCGCCGCCGGCGCATTCGCCGCGGATCGCCGGGCCGGCGGTTTCTTGTCCGAGGGCTTTTTCACCGGCGTTTTTTTTGCCGCCGCCTTGTCAGCTGTTTTTTGTGCCATACGTACTCCTATATCTCCAGGGCCAGCCGGTATGCGGCCCGGTTTGCTTCCAGAATCTTTCCCGGACTAAAACTGTCGCCGATATTGTACAATTCGGGGGCGGCATTTTCAGCAAGGGCCTCAAGGTACAGGGCGTTGTCCGGTACGCCCCCCGCGGCAATAACCACCAGATCCGCCGGCAGGGATTCGGGCGCTTCTTCCACCAGAAGTTTCCGGGCCAGGGGGTTTACCACGTTTTCCGGCAGTATGGGATGCCAAGTAACGCAGGGATCGGGAACGGTTTTGGAAATATTCCGGGCCACCTCCGCCCCCTTCCTGGTTACCCTGGTCAGCCTGGTACAGTTAAGGAGCGTCACCCCGCCCTTCTTCAGATAGTAGATCAGATGGCCCCGGTTGGCGGTACAGGTATGGTTCATGATGTATTTATCCATTTCCACCACCGTAACCTCGCAGTTCTTTTCATACCGGAGCCAGTAGGCGGTTTCGCAGCCCACCACTCCGCCGCCGATGACAACAATTTTTTTCGCGTTCCCCAGCAGTTCCGGACGGGCCAGGAGATCGGACGCCCGGAGGGCGTCGTTAACGCCCGGCGCCGGGGGCAGGGTCTCCTGAGTACCCTGGGCAAAGACAAGGGCATCGGCCTTGAGCCTTTTAAGGACCTTGATATCCGCCGTGGTTTTCGGCTTGAAGGACAGCTTATATTCGGAAGCGGTCCGTTTTAAAAGCCCCTCAAGATACAGGCGGTAGTTTTCGATTTCGTATTTTATCTTTGCCCTTCCGCCGGGGAGCAGCCTGCCCCCTATCCCCGCTTCTTTTTCATAGAGGATCACCTGATGTCCCCGCCGGGCCGCGGTTACCGCAGCGGTAATTCCCGCGGGACCCGCTCCGATAACGGCGACTTTTTTCTTTTTTACCGCCGGAGGGGGAATAAGGGGAAACACATGTTCAAAGGAAGTCCGGGGGTTTACCGCGCACTGGGGATGTCCCCCTTCCACAAATTCGTTAACACACCCTTCCTGGCAGCCTATACAGGGCCGGATCTCTTCAACCCTGCCCGCGTAGGCCTTGAGGGGCCACAGGGGATCCGCCAGCAGGGGACGGCCCAGCATGATCATGTCGGCCTTTCCTTCCCGCAGGGCCGCTTCGGCCAGATCGGGATAGCCGAGCTTTCCCACCGCCGCAATCGGGACCGGAAGCCCCCGGTTGGATCTGACATTGCTTTTTGTAAAATAATCCCTAACCAGGGCGCCTGCTTCCAGAAAGCATCCGGGCGGCATGGAAGAAGGGGGATGGGGCAGCCACCAGTTGTCGTAACAGCCCAGATCCACGTCAAAGATGTCTACCCCCGCCAGTACCAGATTACGCATATAGCCCAGGGTTTGTTTGATCGTCCGGCCCCGGGTGAATTTTTTGAGGGAGCCCGTAGCCTTCATTCCCTCACCATAGGTTTCGTTTAACGCCAGGGACAGATCAATGCGGTACATAATGGGAAAGTCCGGCCCGGTCCGCTTCCGTATCTCCCGGACACAGTCGATGCCGAAAGCCTCTTTGTCGGCATACCTCCCCAGGATCCGGCGGTTAAAGGCGCCGTTGGTCATCTGTTCCAGGAGGTACCCTTCGTGGCCGTGAAGATAGGCTCCGTCAAGCCCCGCGGTTTTTGCGTCCGCCGCGGCCTGGCCCATGTTACGGACGATCTTTCTGAGCTTCCCGCCGCTTAAGGGGGCGCAGGGGATCTGGGGTATATAAAAAGAAGGATTCCAGGACGCCGAATTGGGAAGTTTGTGCATGGTCAGAAGACACTGGGGATTCCCCACCCGGCCCAGGCCGGGGGTAAGCTGAATAAAGATCCGGGAACCGAAGGCATGCACCCCCTGGGCCAGATCCCGCCAGCCCGCAAATACCGACCGGGACCTGTCGATCCGGGGAAAGTAAGACAGCTCTCCCAGCTCGGTAATGGAGTTGTCCAGGCCGTGGCTTACGGGAACAAGCCCCGTGGTGATAAGCCCCGCTCCGCCCCGGGCCCGCTCATAAAAATACTGAAGCATTTTCTCGCTGGGGCGGCCCGTCTCGTCGCACATAGAGATGTTCCCCATGGGCGCCATGACAATACGGTTTTTTACCGTCAGTTTATTTATCTGGATTGGGGAAAACAGGCTGTGATAAGGGTAATAGGTTTTGGTCATCCGGGCGTTTTCCAGCAGACGGGTAAAACTCCCTTCCTTTTCTTCTTCCAGAAACCAGTTTCCGTACCGGTCTATCCATTTCTGCACCTGCGGATCTGTTTTTATCATGACGGCCCCCATAGTCGTTTTATGCAGTATACACCGGGTTCCTCAAAAAAAACAACCGCCGCAGGCCGCGGGGTACGCACCCCGGGGGAACGATGCCTCTGGTCCGGGGCGGGAACAGGCCGTTGATAAAGGGTATTAATACCGCAGGGCAAGCCCTGCACCCGTAGCCTGCGGCGGCTTCCGCGGCAAGCCGCAGGGGTATTAAACCCTTCGTTTCCTCACTCGCCCGATCATGCCCGTGCAAGCACGGTCGCGATCTCGCTCCGTTCGTCAATAACGGTATTGAACCATAAGATTGAGCGAAAAATTGTGTAAATACCGGTCCTGCCAAAATTTCATGGATTTATCCGGATCCGAATAAAAGTAAAAAGGATTGATGATTAAATTATACGCAAAACCTCCGCCAAGGCACAGGCGGCTCGTAAGGAAATAGTCTGTAGTTACACCAACGATAAAATTTGACTTAAACCCCGTAAAATATTTGTCATCCAGGGCCGCGTCATAACCCGTACCGGTGCGTATTGCCTGGCTGTATACAAAATCATTATCGGGATTGTTCCGGTGTATAAAAAGCGACGAAACGCCCTTGGGATAATACAGCTTAAAGGCGAAATACTGACTGTTTCCGCCCCAGCCGCTCCCGGATCCCAGCAATTGTCCCCTGTTGGTATACCCCTGCCGGAGTCCCCCGTGGAAATAAAATGAACTGGGCCATTGAAACTGATAATCCTGGGAAACCTCCATGGTATTCCATTCAAATATAAGCTCCCCGTGGACATTATATGCCGGGGCAATTTTGACCGCCTTCTTTAAACCCCAGGTATAAACCATTGTATGAAAGGGATACCGTAAATATCCTTTTAATTTCCCCGGAACAAAATCATCTAACCCTATTTCCCCATATATTTCAGCCCCCGCCTGCGGTAAAAGCCAGGATGCGCCAAAGGACATTTTTTGATCGTCGCCGCCGGTGTTTTTTGACTGGCCGGAAGGAATAATATACCGGATGTTTTCCGGTTCCCACGGGACCCTGCATGTCCGGTTTACAAAAAGAGTCAACCCGGGCAGAAAGGACGGCGCATAGGCAAAAGCAAATCCATGGAACATACTGTAATTATTGGAAGCATCATTGTCATAGTAATCCGATTCCGATAAACGCCCAACCCAAAGCCGGAATTCTATATCCCCAAGATACCAGTCAAGCCAGGGTATTGTTACAGGCTGCTTTCTGAGTCCTATGTCGATTTTTGGATATGCCGGAGCATTGTTTGAATGAAGGATAGCATTGAAATATGCCGGTCCAAGCCAAATAGACTGGGTTCCAAACCCGGCAGTCAAGGTTTTCCAGGTATAGCGGATTTCAGTGTCACCCCAATCGTAGTTAAAAAAAGGATCATCCCCAAACCGCTGGGGCAGGTCAATCTCCCGCCAAAAGTAACCGTAATCCCGGGCTTTGCCCTCATATTCGGAAGTTTGAAAATGTTCCGATCTGGGCATCAAATCAAAAGACTGATTTTGGGAAAAACTTATCCGGGGCTTAAAGGTTAGTTCCAATCCGTATTTTTCGAAACGAAAACCTCCGTCCAGCGATACATTAATACCCTTTCCCTGCCACAGGGCGCCGTCATTTTGTCCATAAGGAGACGCCGTATTGTAGGATACAAACAAAGCAGGACCGTATACGCGCAGGTTGTTATGCCAGGTTTTCAAATTCTGATCTGCCCAGGGATGTCCGGTATCTTCGTCCGGTTCCCATGCCGAGTCAGACAAGGTGCGGTAATTAAGATAGGGGCGTTCTATTACGCCCCGCAAAGCCAGAAAGTCATAATACTCTTCTTCCAGTGATTTAAGTGATTCTTGAGCAGACAGCGGAACGGCATACAACAAGCATGGAAAAAGACACGCAAACCATCGTTTTATGGAAATCATACCGGCTCCCCCGGGCACTTTTTATCCCTCCGCAGCCAGACAAAAATCCCCTTAAGAAGCAGTTTTAAACCTATCCCCCGGCGGTGTTTTATATTATCCAAAACAGCTTGGGAAAGACCCCCCTGAATGACATGTCCATTTTTTTTCATTTCATCAATTATTACATCGATAAACGGGGTTCTTGTCGCATACTTCCAGAAAAGATCAAAATACATAACCATATTGAAATTTTTCCAGGGCTTACACCCGGCTGCAAAATGGACTATTTTTATATCCCCTTGCGCTTCCATATACTGTTTCCGCCAATAATCCGGCAGATGGCTATACTTATTGCCAATATCGTAATAGCCCCAGGAGATCGGAACAAAAAGAATTTTGCCTTCGCACAGGACATTCAAAATATCCTGATCATGCCAGGGCCATTTTCTTGATCCGGCAAAATGCAATAAATCTTCCAGCGGCATGGTTTCTCGGAATTTGACAGTATTAAAAACCAGTGTCCCCGCAAGCAAATAATCATCATGATTTTTTATCCCGATTATGGAATACCGTTTATCCCGTTTCTTTTTATTTTTTGAACAGTAATAATCGGAGGCTCCGAATATGTCTCTTGTTGAAATGAGCATATGATCGCCGATTTCAAAACGGTATAATTCCGCAAGATCGGCACAACAGATCATGTCGCAGTCAAGGTAGATTACTTTTTCAAATTCAGTAAAAATATAGGGAATCAACAGCCTGAAATATGTTTCCGGGGATATTTCCTTCCGGTTTTCGGTCCACAGGGTATAACCCCGAATATATTCCCCCACATTAACAAATTCAATTGTAAAATTACCATAGACCGTAACTTGTTTTTTTATCAAACCGGTACTTTTATCCGTTATATCTTTGTGAAGCACAAAAAGGGCATACGTTTTTGAAGGATCGGAATTTTCCAGGATCGATTGAATCAGCGCGGATAAATATGGGACAAATGTCTGATTAGCCGCAAAAACAACAGGAATTAGGGAGGTTCTTATAGTATCCTGTACGCTATATGTAGCGTTGTTATCGGTCGTTTCGACCGCCGCGGCACTACATATGGGGGGGGGGGGGGGTAATTGTTAATCCTCCTAACTTTTCCATAACAGAAAAATCCTATCCCAGAAAGAAACTTTTTACAAGGCATCCCGGGCATACGGTACACCGCAGACCGCGGGGGTACGCCCCCGGGAAAGACGATGCTTCCGGTCCGGAACAGGAACAGGCCGTTAAGAGCGGTTTTTCTTTCTCTACCCGAACGATAATGGTACGTCCGCGCGGGCAGCCGCGGCCGCCTCCACCATGTTTTTTATCGCCGGCCGTACTTCCTCCCAGGTTCTCGTCTTCAGGCCGCAGTCGGGATTAACCCACATTTTATGTTTATCGATCACCTCAAGGCGGGCGGAAATCTGGTCCTTGAATTCGTCGACCGACGGTATCCGGGGCGAGTGAATATCATACACCCCGGGGCCTATTCCGAAGCTATGATAAAGACATGCGGTTATCTGGTATGATGTAGGTGTTCGGAAGAACAGCTACCGGTTGTGAGCGAAGCTGGGGCAGAGACTGACCCCGTTATTCCGAATAAC